>CAMEGH010000071.1 GCA_945916045.1 uncultured Candidatus Saccharibacteria bacterium | reverse complement strand
TACCAGTTGAAAACACGAGTGAAGGCTGGCAAGTGGGGGTGATCGGCATGAATATTGGCGGCGTGCGCGAAATTACTATTCCAAGCGACAAAGCCTACGGCGAACAAGGCGCGGGCGAAGATATTCCGGCAAATGCTGCGCTGAAATTTATCGTGATTGCAATTTCACCAGATGAATTTACCGAACCAGAACCATCAGAAGAATTGACCGAACTTATGAATTCGATGGGCGGCCTTGGCGGCACGATGTAGCCCGCCCGGCAAAAAGCAGAACGAAAGAAAAGGAGCAGATATGGCAGATTATAACGTAGTACTTACCCCTGGCGATGTCGAAAATGGCATGATTACCGTGGTGAACGAAATTCCAGAAGGGTCGAATCATAAAATTGAATGGGACCGCGAAAAAGCGCTGTTTAAACTTGATCGCGACGATCCAAAAGCCTTTGCAAAACCAACAAATTACGGTTTTATTCCGCAAACGCTTGACGAAGACGGTGACGAGCTTGACGTGTTGCTTTTGACGGAAGATCCGTTGCCGACGGGCGTGTACCTTGAGGCGCGCATTTTGGGTGTGATGAAGTTTGTTGATGACGGCGAAGTGGACGATAAAATTGTGGCCGCGCCGGCGGATGACCGCAATACTGGCAACGCGCTGCAATCGCTTGAAGATATTCCTGCGCAGCGCATTAAACAGATCGAATATCACTTTAACCACTACAAAGATTTGAAAAAACCTGGCAGCACCGTGGTTGAAGGCTGGGGCGATATCGAAGAAGCCAAGCGCGTTGTGCGCGACGCAATTACGCGCTGGAACGACCAGTAAAAGCAAGATGCGCGCCACGTAAAGCTTCTGGTTCGCAATCGAGAAGGCAATTTTTTGGTGCTGCGCCAGCAAGTAATTAACGCCGTTATTACTGAAGCGCCAGACCTTCCCGGAGGTTTGGCTGCTGTCAGCGAAGATGACGTGGCGACGCTGGACCGCGTTTTGCGCGATGAATTTAATATTTTTTTGCAAACGCAAGAAGCCGTGCAAGTTGGCTACGATGTAGAATACGAGCCGGGCGAAGGCTTGATGACACGCGTGCTGTATTTGCTAAAAATCGACCGCGAATGGATGTCACTCGGCGCTGGCTGCGACACAGTGCATTACGATTGGCTGCCCGCACACAAATTACGTAATTTCGAGCCGCCATTTCAAGTGTTGGTGCAGACGGCGTTGGATTTTTATTTGCCGAGTGAAGGGTAAAGGTTTAAAAATGACTAAAAAGACCGCAAAGTAAGCGGTCTTCTTGCTATGTATTATCGATTATTGCTCTGCTTACGCGAAGCCTTATCTCGAATAATCGCCGCGGCTTGCGTCAGCGTTTCGATCACGCCCATTTGCTTTAGTTGCGAGCGAATTTTGGTGCGCGCGTGGCTGGTTTTTACCAAATCGATCCATTCTTTTTTAGGCTGAGCGGTTTTGCGCGTGACAATTTCTACCATGTCGCCATTTTGTAGCGGCTTGTCAAACGGGTGAATATTGCCGTTTACGCGGCAGGCGTAGGCGTGCTTGCCGATGTCGGTGTGGACCAAATACGCGTAGTCGAGCGGCAGCGCACCTTCGGGTAGATTGAAAATATCACCCTTTGGAGAATAGACAAAAATACGGTTGTCAAATAGGTCGACGTTGAGCTGCTCGCGGCTGATTTCTTCGTGATTGGTAAGTTGTTGAGCGATTTCTTGCAGGCGCGTAATCCACTGCAATTGCGGCGGCAACTGCGCACTGGCACCTTTGGTGTAGCCTTTGGCGCTTTTTTGCTCGTGGTAGTGGAAGCTCGCGGCCAGCCCACGTTCGGCGTAATCGTGCATTTCGTGCGTGCGAATTTGGAATTCCACAATTTGCTTATTTGGCGTAATCACCGTGGTGTGAATGCT
This sequence comes from uncultured Candidatus Saccharibacteria bacterium, assembly GCA_945916045.1. Lineage (GTDB taxonomy): Bacteria > Patescibacteriota > Saccharimonadia > Saccharimonadales > Saccharimonadaceae > CAMEGH01. The sequence continues at coordinate 2,054 of CAMEGH010000071.1, read as the reverse complement.
TTGATAACCGTTTGGTTTTGGTACCGAAATGTAATCTTTAATACGCGCGATCATCGGTTGATACATACTGTGCAAAATTCCCAGCACGCGGTAGCAATCTTCTTTTTTGTCGACAATGATGCGTAGCGCCATGAGATCGTAGATATCGTCCATGTTGCCGTCGACTTTTTTGAGTTTTTTGTACAAACTGTAAATGCTTTTGACGCGGCCGTTAATTTCGAACGAAATGTTTTCTTTCGTCAAGCGTTCTTCTACCTCTAAGCGCACCGCGCCAAGTTTGCGCGTACTTTTGCCAAGGCGCTTTTTCATGGCGTTTTTGAGGTGCGTAAATTCTTCTGGGTCAAGATAGCTGAACGCTAATTCCTCGATTTGCATGCGCACTTGCCCCATCCCAATGCGATCGGCGATTGGGCCAAATACGTCCAGGCTTTCTTTGGCAATCTTTTTTTGCTTTTCTGGGCGCATGTGTTGTAGTGTGCGCAAATTGTGTAGGCGGTCGGCCAGCTTGATGATGACGACGCGCACATCTTGGGACACGGCAATCAATAATTTCGAAAGATTATCGGTGGTTTGCGGCAAATATTCGCCAAGATTTTGCATGCCAGCGCGCGCTTGGCCCACTTTAGTGACGCCATCAACCAAAAACGCGACGTCACGGCCAAACAGCGATTCGATTTCTTCAAGTGTAGCGTCGGTATCTTCGACCGTATCGTGCAAAACTCCCGCCAAAACCGTGTCGATATCCATCGCCCAATCCACCAAAATTGCCGCCACCGACAGCGGGTGCGTAATGTACGGTTCGCCGCTTTTGCGCTTTTGGCCTTCGTGCGCGTGCGTGGCAAAGTCAATCGCAAGATTTAGCTCAAAAAGCTCATCTTCGGTGTAGAGTTCTTTGGCAAAGGTGATGAGCTCCTGGCGTTTCATACACTTATTATACACCCGAGCAAGGTGTTTCGCAAAAGCTTGCGCTTGAAGGCTGCGCGCTGCACGGAAAATTTTGCACAAGCCCGCAAAACCCGCTATAATTGCAAGTAATAACGCTAATGCTAAGGAGAAAAGATGGGCGTAACAAGGGTGGCAATCAACGGCTTTGGGCGAATTGGCCGAAGCGCGTTTAAAATTGCGTTTGAACGCAGCGATGTGGAGATCGTGGCGATTAACGATTTAACAGATAACGACACGTTGGCATATTTACTAAAGTACGACAGTAATTACGGCGTCTATCAGCACGGCGTCACGGCAGATGAAAGCGGTTTGACGGTAGATGGCACGCACATTAAGGTGCTGAGTGAGCGCGACCCGGCTGCATTGCCATGGGGCGATTTGCGGGTTGATGTGGTGATTGAATCGACTGGTTTGTTTACAAAAACGGAAGACGCCAGCAAGCATTTGCAGGCAGGCGCAAAACGTGTGGTTATTAGTGGCCCAACCAAGTCTGAGGACACCGACACAGTAGTGATTGGCGTGAACGATGACGCGGTAGAAAGTGCGACGCCAACCATCAGCAATGCCAGCTGTACTACCAATAGCCTTGGTGCAGTCATGGCGATTTTGGAGCAAGAATTTGGTGTAGAAAAATCAATGCTCACCACCGTGCACAGCTACACAGCCAGCCAAGCTTTGCAAGACGCGCCAAAGAAAGACCCACGTGAAGGTCGCAATGCTGCCGAAAATATCGTACCAACGAGCACTGGTGCAGCCATCGCTGTGACGAAAGTTTTACCTGGCCTAAAAGGTAAGTTCGACGGCATTAGTATGCGCGTTCCAACACCAGTGGTGTCAATTAGTGACGTGACGGCGCTGCTTGCGAAAGATGTGACGGTTGATGACGTCAACGCGGCGTTCAAAAAAGCTGCAGCTGAGCCATTTTACCAAGGTATTTTGGATGTAAGCGACGAGCCGCTTGTGAGCCGCGACCTTATTGGCAATAGCCATTCGGGTATTGTTGATTTGGCGCTGACTCGCGTGGTTGACGGCAACCTGATTAAAGTGTGCGTATGGTACGACAACGAATGGGGCTACAGTAACCGTTTGGTTGAGCTTGTCGTTGACGT
>CAMEGH010000070.1 GCA_945916045.1 uncultured Candidatus Saccharibacteria bacterium | reverse complement strand
GTTTGCGCGATTCGCTCGATAGCAATTTGGCACCGGCGCCGCAACTGCAAGGAATGCCGGGGTAATATGGCCAAAGCAAAGCAGCAATTTACCTGCCAACAATGTGGCGCGACGTTTACGAAATGGATGGGGCGGTGCGAAAATTGTGGCGAATGGAACACACTGGTAGAGCAAGCGCCACTTAGTACGGGCAAATCTGCTGTGGCAAAAAGCGTAAACAGCGGGCAAGTGCTTTCTGCGCAAACGCTCGATTCGATTGCGGCGGAAGAAAGCTTGACGCGCTTAGTAACTGGATTTGCTGACCTCGATACGGTGTTGGGCGGTGGGATTTTGCCAGGCGGAGTGACACTCTTGGCGGGCCAGCCGGGTATTGGCAAAAGTACGTTGCTACTACAAGTAACGGCTAAGATTTCTGAAAAATACCCCGTATTATACGCCAGCGGCGAGGAATCGGCGCACCAAGTAAAGCTCCGCGCTGAACGGTTGGGTGCTTCAAAAAGCGACCAACTAGGGTTTGTGGCCAGTACCAGTGCCGACGATATCGCAGCAACGATTCGCAGCGGTAAATATCAGCTGGTCGTGATTGATTCTATCCAAACGCTCAGCCTGGATGAAATCACTTCAGCGCCCGGAACGGTCAGCCAAATCACCAATAGCAGCAATGTGATTATTCGCGCCGCCAAAGAAACGGGTGCGGCAGTGATTTTGGTGGGTCATGTGACGAAGGAAGGTTCGATCGCTGGGCCAAAGGTGCTCGAGCATTTGGTAGATGTTGTGTTGCAATTTGAAGGCGATCGCTACGGTGGTTTTAAAGTGGTACGCGCCATGAAAAATCGCTATGGGTCCACGGCAGAAGCGGCAATCTTTGAAATGGCGGAAAACGGCTTGGAAGTAGTATCAAACCCGTCCGCCGCGCTATTAGCCGAGCGCCGAGATGAAGACGGATCGGTGGTGCTGGCCACGCTCGAAGGCACGCGTCCGCTCTTGGTGGAAATCCAGGCACTTGTCAATCCAACCAGTTTCGGGTATCCTAAACGTACGGCTAGTGGGTTTGATTTAAATCGCCTGAATCTTTTGATCGCGGTGCTAGAACGCCGCACGAAGTTGAAATTATCAGATAAAGACGTGTATATAAACGTTGTGGGCGGCATGAAACTCAGCGACCCAGCGGCCGATTTAGCGATTTGTATGGCGGTGGCCAGTGCTGCTGCAGGGCGCAAATTACAAGCCGGCACGGTAGTGTTTGGCGAAGTGGGGCTTGGTGGCGAAGTCCGCTCGGTGATTGGCATAGATAAGCGCATCGCCGAAGCCAAAAAACTTGGCTTTACTCACGCGCTCGCGCCCGCCACAACAAAACACGCATTTATCCAAGGTGTGTCTGATATGCGTTCGGCATTTATCGACCATCTACAAAAATAAAGGAGAACTATGACAACAGAAACAATTATTATGATGGCAATCTTGCTCATCATTTTGCTCGAGACCAGCTATATGCTGTATCGAATGCAGCGCAAACAGCTGCGCAACAACAATACGTCGGTGTATGTGGATACGTCGGTGCTGATGGACGGGCGCATTTTGCCGATTGCCGAAACGGGTTTTATTACCGCAGAATTGGTGATTCCACGCAGTGTGATTGGTGAACTACAGCTTTTGGCTGATGGGTCTGATCATGAAAAGCGCGCACGAGCTCGTTTTGGGCTTGATTTGGCACAAAGACTACGTGAATGCGAATCTGTAACGGTGACGCTTTTGCAGGACGGCAGCGTGGCAAAAGAAGGCGTTGATGAGCGCCTATTGAACTTAGCCAAAAAGAACGGCGGTATGATTTGTACCATTGACTACAACCTAAATAAAGTGGCGCAAGTCGAAGGCATTGGCGTGCTGAATGTGAATGAGCTTGCTAAAAATGTGCGTTTGTCGCATTTGCCGGGCGAAACAATACTGCTGGAATTGACGCAAAAAGGCCAGGATAATCACCAAGGTGTGGGATATTTGGAAGACGGCACAATGGTGGTGGTGGAGAATGCCAATAAATATGTTGGCAAAAAAGTGAGCGTAGAATTTATTCGCGCGCTACAAACTGATGCGGGACGCATGATGTTTGCGAAGCTTGCCTCTGGTGCGCACAAATCTGACGCTGCCGCAAAAAAGCAGCCAAACGGCCGCCGCCAAATGCAAAAAAAGGTAGATGTTTTGAAAACTAAAAAGCCGCAAGAAAAAGCTACGCAAACAAATATTGATGCACCTGCTAAAAAAGAACGCAAAGAACGCCTGATGAAGAAACCTGCGTCGCAAATTGCACACACAGGTGAAGCGCAGGCAAAAACCGCAAAACAATCATCGACACAAACCGCTAAACGGCCGCGCCAAAACAACAATCGCCGCAAAAAGACGTCGAGCGATACAGAAGACCGCTTGCTTGATTTGGTGGAAAACCAGCGCAACTAAAACGTTCAAAACATGAAAATACTCGGCAGATTGCGCCGAGTATTTTTAATTTTACTGAAGGTTAATCTTCGTCGTCATCTTCGGAAGGCGACCTGTTGCCGTTATTTCCGCCCGAGTTGCTTGGCGGTGTAAAGCTGCGCGAACCGCCGCCGGAATACAGCGCGTCGTCCTCGACGGTGGCGCTTACCGTGGTGTTTTCGCGGATTGTTACCGTAGTTGAGTGGCTGCCGCCGCTGCGCACAGGCACCTCTGCCACAACATTACTGCCAACAGTGATGCGCAGCGTGCTAAGCGGGTGCGTACCCTGCGCGACATCCACTACAATGCGATATGAATTGCCGCTGGTGCGCGTAATATCAATATTGCTGATACTCGGTTTACGGTCGTCACATTTGTGCAAGTCGTCTTCTTTGCTGGCATCGTAGCCGTCGGGCGCAATAAAGGTTGGTCGATTGGTGATTGGGTCGGTGGTTTTGTACGCCGCAACTTCAACGCGCGCGGCGTCGGGGGTACAATCGGTGGCGCGCTTTTTTGATACGCGGTCGAACGTAATGCGCTCTTCGCTGCGGCCAGCGTTTTGGTCAAACCACGACGGATACACGTCGTTGCGCCCATTGACCGCCATGCGCTTGATACCTTCTGGCTCTGCAAACGGCTGATTAACTTGCCATTTTTTATCTGGCAGATACACGTTCATGTGGACGGCTTCGTTGTAGTTGTGCGAAACGCGCCGCACCACTGAGTTGTCGCTCGAAGCCATCGGTCGGCCATCATGATTACCCATCCAAACTCCGGTAGAAATCGCCGGTGAATAGTTCATGAGCCATGAATCCTTGGCTTGGCCGTTTCCGTTTTCGGTGGTACCGGTTTTTGCGGCCGTTACTACGTTTGGCACGACAAACCCAAAGCTGTGCCCGGTGCCGCCAAAGGTGATGCTACGCGCATTTGCGTCAGACAAAATATCGGTGAGCATGTAAGCAACTTGCGGGTCAACTGCTTGTTTTGGCTGCGGATCTTCCCACTTTTTGAGCGTTTCGCCAACGGAATTTTGCACTTCAAGAATGTAGGAAAGCGGTTTGTACGCGCCGCCACGAGCGAGCGAAGCGTAGGCGTTTGTTTGCTCGACTTGCTTAACAGTGCAGCCACCACCAATCGCCGCAGAAAGCCCTGCGTTGTTGTTGTCGGTGCAGTACGAAAGATTTCCGAGGTCGCGCGCGGTTTTGAGCGATTCTTCAACGCCCGCAATGTGCATTGCTTTTACCGCCGGACGGTTGAGTGAGCCCGCCAGCGATTGGCGAATCGTAACATTGCCGTACGTTCGGCGCGTGTAGTTTTGTAGTGTGCACGTTCCCTGGAAACCTGCGCAGTAAATATTGTCGATATTTTCGTCGCGTAGCACCACGCCCGGCGCGTAATTGACGCCTTCACGCTGCTTGAAGAGTGGCGCAAAATCGACAATCGGCTTAATGCTTGAGCCTGGTTCGAGCGGGGACGTCGCCGCGTTAGTTTGGCCGTAGTCAGAGTGCGTGTAACCAACGCTGCCGACCATGGCGATTACTTGCCCGGTGGCGTTATCGACCGACGAAAGTGCAATGTTATCTGCGCCGTAATTT
>CAMEGH010000069.1 GCA_945916045.1 uncultured Candidatus Saccharibacteria bacterium | reverse complement strand
TCAACAATGGTAAAAGCGCGATTCGATTTCATAACTTTATAGTACTAGAAACAACAAATAAGCACAAGCATTTTGGCGTAGAAAACTTGCTGGCTGGGCGTATTGTGGCTACAAAAGACTGATCGGGTCGAGTTCAAATTGCCAGTATTTTGGCGGTAAATTGCTGGCGAGCGCGGCAAGGTGTTGGCGCGTGGGGGATTTGGCGATGATATTCCAGCGGTAGGTGCCGTGTTGTTTTTCGTAAAAGGCGGGCGCTGGGCCAAAAAAGCGTACGTCGCTGGCGGCCGTTTGTTTGAGCGTTTTGGCGAGTGTGCGCGCATTTTTAATGGCAGCAGCTTCGGTTTTGTAGGTGCAGGTAAAGCGCGCTAAATACGTGAAGGGTGGGAAGTGGCTGTGCTGGCGTTCGGCGATGGCGGTGTGGTAAAAGCCGGCGTAATCTTGCGCGACGCCGTGGGTAATGGCAGGGTGCGTTGGCTGGTAACTTTGTACAATAACGGCTGTTTCGTTTTGGTTACGCCCCACGCGCCCGACGGCCTGGGCAAGCAACTGAAAGGTTCGTTCACTGGCGGTGTAATCTGGCAGCGCCAGGCCAGCGTCTGCTTGCACGACGCACACAGTGGTAAGGTGCGGCAAATCAATACCTTTGGCGACTACTTGCGTGCCAATAATAATATCAATCTCGCCGCTGTAGAGTTCTTGGTATTTTTGTTCAACGGTGGCGGCTTGTTCGGCGTCGCCATCAAAGCGAGCAATTATTTTGTTCGGGTAGCGCTTTTTCAGTTCTGTCTCGAGAAGCTTGGTGCCGATGCCTTTATGTACAATATCAACATCGCCACATTCTGGGCAGCTGGTGGGTACGCGCATAGAATGGCCGGTGACGTGGCTGATGAGCAAATGTTTGTCGGCGTGGAGCGTGAGCGGCAAATCAGTATCCGGGTCGATCGCCATCCAACCGCAATTGCCGCATAGCGTAGTGGCGGTAGTGCCGCGCCGGTTATGAAAAATAAGCACTTGTTTTTGCTGCGCGAGCGTTTCGTCGATGCGCTTGAGCGCCGCGTCAGAAAAGAATCGGTGTTGGGTAAAAAACGTACGCTTTGTCATATCGACAATCGAAACGGTCGGTTTAACGGCGTCTTGTGCAGTGGCGGGTAAGCGTAAAATGGGCGCATTGGCTTTTTCTGCCAAGTAATATTCGGCAACGGGCGGGGTAGCGCTGCCAAATACCGCGCGTGCATTTTTATGCTGGCGCGCCAAAATGGTAGCCACGCGCAAGCTGGAATAGCGCGGTTGTTGTTCTTGTTTGTAGCTTGGTTCGTGGAACTCATCGAGCGCAATGAGGCCAATGTTTTGTAGCGGCAAAAACAGCGCCGAGCGTGGGCCGATGACGATTTTTGGCGAATCAGTGCGCAAGGCTTGTTGCCACACTTTGTGGCGTTCGGCTTCGGTTTGTTTGGAGTGAGTAACTAATACATCGTCGCCAAATACATGTACAAATTCATCTACGATTTGCGAGGTCAGCGCAATTTCTGGCACCAAAATAACAGAGGAAAACCCTTGCTTGAACAACTTTTTTGCACACTCAATATACACCAATGTTTTACCAGAACCAGTTACGCCAAACAGTAATTGTGTGGCGGCAGTGTTTTGTAAAATCGCATCAATCGCGCTCTGCTGATCTGCGGTAGGCGTGCGCTCAGAAATAGCGCGCACGTTGGTGTGTTTTTTGCTGCTACGCGCCTGGCGATTTTTGGTAATGCCGGTGGGTAGGATTGCGCTCAGCACTGCAGAGAGGTGCGCTTGGTAATAGTCGGCAATCCAGCGTGCGGTGGCTAGAAGTGGCGCAGGTAACGGCGTTTCTTCAATCACGCCGGTAATTGGCTTGCATTCAAACGCGGGTTTAGCAACCTCGCGCAGCACCACGCCCGTAATCGTTTGCTTGCCGACCGGAATCGACACAATCGTTCCAACCGAAACCGGCTGTTCGCTGGCATACGTAAACCACGCGGCGTCTTTGCGCACAAGCTTAATAGGGGCAACCTCAACATATTGCATATATCTAGTATATACTAACGGCGTTTTGTATTACTGCGTTGTGTTATTGGGTGTAATTTCTTACAAATCCCGGGTTGAGAAAACCGCCTATGTTGTGTAAAATGAAAAGAAGATAGGTGGTAATCAAATGTTAGATATTTTCATCACTTCACGAGTCCGACGCAAAATTGTAGTAGTGTACGCCAAGTACCCAGATTTTAAGACGCACGTGCGCGGCCTTGCGAAATTGATTAAAGAAGACCCGGGCAACATTCAGCGCGAACTGAAGCGCCTGGAAAAAGTTGGCTTTTTGCACAGCGAAAAGCAGGGAAATACGAAGATTTATTCGACCAACAAAAGCTTTGTGATTTTTAAAGAATTGCAAGGAATTGTGATTAAGTCGCAGCAGCAATCATCTCGCCCAAAACGACCAAACACAGGGCTGTAGATGACGTTATTTGAGCGAATCTTAGCCGCTCGTGGATTAACTGGCGCCGATGCGTCGGTTTTTTTGCAGCCAGATTACGCGGCCGCAAAAGGCGATCCGTACCTGTTGCCCGACATGCAAAAGGCGATTGATCGCCTGAAAATTGCACTTGCTAACAACGAGCGTGTGGTGATTTATGGCGATTACGATATTGATGGTTTGAGCGCCACTACGTTGCTACTCGACGGCTTTTCGTCGTTTGGGTTTACCAATCTTGATGCATTTATTCCCAATCGCTTCGTGGAAGGCTATGGCCTTACGATGGGCGCAGTCGATAAGCTTAAAGCCATGGGCGCCGAGCTGGTCGTAACGGTGGACTGCGGCAGCTTGAGTCATGCAGAAATCGCCTACGCCAGCGAACTTGGCATCGATACTATTGTTACCGACCACCACAATGTGGCCGACACGCCGCCGCCAAGTATTGCCGCGATTAACCCGAAATTCCCGGGGCACGAGTATCCGTTTCGCGATTTGGCGGGTGTGGGCGTGGCGTTCAAGCTGATTCAGGCAATGCAATCTGTTTTTGACGGTTTGCCGAATGGGCATGAAAAATGGCTACTTGATTTGGTCGCGCTCGGGACGGTGTGCGATATTGTCACCCTGGTGGGCGAAAACCGCGCCAACGTATATTGGGGCTTAGAAGTGATGAAAAAGCAGCGCCGCACGGGGCTAAAAGCGCTGATGGCGGTGGCTGGTGTAGAGCGATTGAAGCTTGATGCGCGCGCACTTGGCTTTGGGCTGGGGCCGCGCATGAATGCGGCTGGGCGGCTTGAAACTGCGCAACACGCGTTGGATATGCTGGTGGCGGAAGACCCAGAAGTTGCGCTGGAACGCGCCCAGTATTTGGATGAATTAAACGTACGCCGCAAAGGTTTGCAGCAATCTATTTTTGAAGAAGCTTGCGAACAGGCCGAGCAACTGCTGGACGATGACGTGTTGGTGGTGAGCGGCAAAGATTGGAACCACGGCGTGATTGGAATTGTGGCGGCAAAATTGCTTGAACGCTACCAAAAACCAACCTACGTGCTGGAAGAACAATCTAACGGCGAAGCCAAAGGCAGCGCGCGCAGCTTTGGCGAATTTAGCGCTGCCGACGCTATTCGTTTTGCAGATGACGTTATTACCAAAGGTGGCGGGCACGGCGCGGCGGCGGGCGTCACGCTTCCGGTGGAAAATATTCCGGCTTTTCGCAAAAAGGTGAACGAATTTTACGCAGCAAAACAGTTCAAAAACCAGCTGGCGTATTTATTGCCAAAAGCCGATGTCGAGATCGATTCGCTGGCAGAAGTAAACGAAGCGCTGATCATGGATATTCTTTCGCTCGAACCGTTTGGCAACGCTAACCCCGAACCAATTTTGCGGCTGCAAAACGCAAAAGTCGTGGGGCAGCGGCGCATGGGTGCTGACGGCCAGCACGTAAAATTACGCGTGCAAGATGCCAACAGGCGCACGATTGAAATGCTGGCATTTTCTGCTCCAGAAGCATTCTTTAAAGAACCAGGCAGCGTTGTGTCGCTGTGGTTTCAGCCTGGTATGAACGAATGGAATGGGCGCCGAACGGTGGAGGGGCGGTTGTTGCACTTGGAAGATGCGTAAGTATAAAGCTGAAGTTAAAGCCGCAGGACTGCAGCATTGTAGCGGATGTACTTCTTCGAGCTAGGATTTAACTTTTTCAAAACTTCATTCCTACAAAAATATTGCCACCAAAACTCA
>CAMEGH010000068.1 GCA_945916045.1 uncultured Candidatus Saccharibacteria bacterium | reverse complement strand
CTAAAAAGAGTGCATCGACTTCGCTTTCAGTTTCAATCCAATCAGTATCATGAATCTCGGCCACCAGCGCCATGGTTTTATTATCGCGCGAGCGGCTCTCCTGAAAATACTGGCGCACGCGGTTTTTTAGCACCGCCGCTTTGCCAACGTAAATCACCTCGCCGTCTGCCGATTTGTGAAAATACACGCCGGCAGAGCGAGGTAACGTTTTCAATTTAGCTTCAAGTTGCGCATTCACGCTTTTTATTATACCACTGATAGAAGCCGCGCAGTACCCGCTTGCGTGTGGCGGCAAAAAGCGGCGCTATGCGCTCGCTTCGTCGATCAGCGCCAGCAAGTCCGCGAATTCGCTATCTTCAGGCTTCGCAAAATGAGCGCGCCCTTTAAACAGGTGGTATTTTGCGCCGGGCAACGCCGCTTTTAGCATGCCGACCGCCGTCTCCACGCGCACCGAATCGTTGTCTGAATACAGTACATGTAAACTTTTCACGCGACCAAGCAAATTTGGGTCGATCGTAAAGTCAAAAAAGCCGCCCAAAAGCGGATCATCGTACGGCGTTTCTGGGTTAAAGCGGTCGCCAAACGCCGGCGCCACCAAAAACACGTCGCCTACTTTTGTATCCGGGTGCTCGCTCAGCCATTGCGCCAAAAATCCGCCGCCGCAACTATGCCCAACCAAAATGGTCGAATCGGCCAAGGCGTACTCTTCAAATGTTTCTTTCCAAATGCGATAATCCGGCTGATACGCACGCAACATTTCGGGTGTTTGCGCAGAAATATCGCGCAAAAGCAGCTGTTTTTGCAGCCACGGAAACCACAGTGCGTTGCTGGCGCTTTCTTTATTTTTGTCTTCGTAAACCTCTTTCGACGGCTTGCCGTGTACTAAAATCGCCTTTTTCATATTCCTCTTTAGTAAGTTTTTTGTTTATTTTCCTGCAAGGTCGTGGCCACCAAACTTGTTGCGCATAGCCGCGAGTAACTTAGTCGAAAAATCAACCTTACCTTGCTGCGACGCCACGCGCACGTCAAACGCCGATTGAATCGCCGGCAGCTCAATCCCCAAATCTTTGGCAGTTTCGAGCGTCCAACGCGCTTCACCCGATTCTGCCACAACGCCAGGAATTTCTTCTAGCTCTGGTGATTCGTGCAACGCTTCAGCCGAAAGTTCGTTCAGCCACGAGGTAATCACGCTTGAATGCTGCCACGTATCGCCCGCTTTTGCCAAATCCAGCCCTTCAATCGGCCCATTTTTGAGCATCAAATAGCCTTCCGCCAAACTTTGCATCATGCCATATTCAATCGCATTGTGGACCATTTTTACGTAATGGCCCGCGCCGCTTTTGCCAAAATAATTATGAGTGCCATTTGGCGCCGCCAAAATATCCAGCGCTGGCGCAACAGTAGCGTACGCCGATTCGCCGCCGCCAACCATCATGCAAAAACCGCGCACATAGCCGTGCACACCGCCGCTTGTACCAATATCGAGTGGCGTCAAACCAGCTGCCATGACGCGCTTCGCTCGGGCTTCGTCGCCACGGAAATCACTGTTGCCGCCATCAATCAAAATACTACCTTTTGGCGCAACTTCCAGCCATTGGTCAATCACATTGTCGATCACGTCCGATGGCACCATTAGCCAAATAATTGCCGGCTCGCCGCCACACGCGTCGACCGCTTCCTGAATCGTAAAAGCTGGCGTCGCACCAATACTGGCGGCTTCTTCCACCTTGCCAGCACTGCGATTATGCGCGACAACTTCCTGTCCGCCTTCAACCAATTTTTGCACAATTTGCATGCCCATACGGCCAAGCCCTGATACGATAATTTTCATAAATTCCTCCTACGCTGTTACGTCAGAAAATAATGTTGCTGTTTGCACTTCCTTGAGCACTTGCGCCGGCTGATCGGCGAGCGGTTTTTGCTCGTGTAGAATTTCGCGCAAGGTATCATGTTTTTCTTCGCCATACGCGTACGCGACCACTTCGTCTAAACGGCGCACGGCTTCGGCCGTCATGGTAATGCGCTCAAAATCTTCGCCCTTAAAACTTGCTGCCAAATCGCTGCTTGTTACGGCAATAGTGTGCGGCTTAATACCCGCCGTGTGACCATCTGCGCCAATGCCAAACAAGCCAATTTTATACTGATAGGTTTCAAAAAGTGCCGCCAATTTGTCGCTAAAATCTGCCGCCGTTGTTTCGGCATCTTCACCGCGCAGCACACGATACGCATTAATTGAACTAACACTAAAACCAAGTTTTGCCAGCTGCGACCAGTTTTCGTCCTCGTGCCCCGGCGCACCGTAGCGTTCATCTGTCAGCGTAATGCAAAGCCGCGACGTATCAACGTCTTCTAGCTGCTCGAGCACTTTTGCGGCCGATTGCATCGCCGAGCCACCCGGCACCAGCCACAGCACCGATTCGCCGGCGTCTAACCTTTCCGTTATCGCTGTCGTTAAATGTGCTACTATTGCTTCGCCTGTCGGGTCGGTCACTAGATTCATATACGTCTCCTTTTTCTTAGTATAACGCTCGGGGCAATGGTTGTAAAATAACGGCAAGAAACTCCGCACAAATAGGGTTGGCGGAGTTTTTGTACTGCATAAATTTTGGCTACTCGGTAGTTACGCCGTCGAAATCTTCGTCGTTGGCTTCGGCCTCTTCTTTGGTGGCGCGCACAATGCCATCTTTGTGGTGCGCTGGCGTGTAGATCGTGTAGAGCTTTAAATCCTCAGAACTCGACGTATTGATAACGTTGTGTTCAGCGCCAGCCGGCACAATAATCGCGCTGCCGTCGCGCACTTCGTATTCGTTACCGTCGATCACCACTTTGCCTTCGCCCGCTTCAAAACGGAAGAATTGGTCGTTTTCGTTGTGCACTTCCGAGCCAATTTCTTCGTTTGGCACCAAGCTCATAAGCACCAATTGGCAGTGATTTGCCGTGTACAATACCTTGCGAAAATTCACATTTTCGGTCGTAAGTTTTTCGATATCTGCGTGATATCCCTTCATGTCAAACCTCCTTTGTTAGTACTTTTAGTATAGCAAATTACAGAGGTAGTGTAAAGTTACACGCGCTTAATTTCTACGCCCGCCATCACCACATCGCCAATAACGTACAGTACCGGCGCGCCGTCTTTTACGTCAGCTTTGCCAGAATGATCTTCGGCGCTGCCCATAATCAGCGAAGCATTATTTTTTACAATCACATCTTTTGGCACGCGGATTTCGATCCCGCCCCAAAACGCAAACATGTCAATCGTGGCTTCTTTTTTGATTTTAGCGTTACTGAGGTCGATCATCGCACCGCCGCACACCGCAGTAATTCGACTTCCTTTAAAATCTGCCGATTGCACACGCACTTCGCTGCCGCTAAAAATCGCCGTAATATCTTCGCGCTCTTTTGACGCTACTCGCTGGCGCGCCGACGAACGGCTCATCAAAATCGAAAGCCCAATCGCAATCATAATTACCGGCCAAATAATTTGCCACATATTTACCTCAATAATATCGAGTTGCTGCAGCTGCAACGAACCGCCAAATACAATCGCAATTAGCGCCCACAAATAATTGCGGTAATCGTTTAGCAAAATAATCAGCCCACCAACCACGAACAACATTGGCCACCAATCGCCCACATTAAACGCTGGAATCAGATTAAAATTTGCCAGCAAAAACAGCAAGCCAACCCCTACAACGGTCAATCCGGTAATAATTCGTGTCATTGATTTCATAGTGTTATACCACTTTCCTTTAATTTAGCACGGCCACGCCGATGGTTAAATACGTCGCAAATAACGTCCACAACAAATACGGCACAAACAGCCACATCGCAGGTTTTGAAACGCGCACAAATTCGCGCATTGCCCACAAAATTGCGCCAATCAACAATAGAATAACCACCACGCCAAGCCACGGCAATTCTAGCGCAAAAAACACGCCGCACCACGCAACGTTTAGCACCAATTGCGCAAAAAACGCGTTATATTCCATGCCGGTTTTCTTCTTTCGGGGCGCATTCCACACCAAAAACAGCGCCACACCAATCAAGAAATACAGAACGCTCCAGGCTGGGCCAAATACTTCATTTGGCGGCAACAACGGCGGTTTACTAAGCGTATCGTACCATATGGGAATGCCCTGCATTGTGAACACAGAGCCAAGGCCGGCCGCGGCAAACACCACGCCAACACTAACGACAAATTTTGCAATTTTCTTTAGTGTATCCATGGCATTAG
>CAMEGH010000067.1 GCA_945916045.1 uncultured Candidatus Saccharibacteria bacterium | reverse complement strand
AATTTTGTAAAGTATGTGTACACAAAATAACAGAGTGAAAAGAAAGACATGAGGCGGATATGCTGAATCCAAATCATAATAAAGTAAGTTAAGGGAGAATAAATGCCTACCATTAATCAATTGGTGCGTAAGCCACGACGGATTGCCAAAAAGGCTTCAAAAAGCCCGGCACTTGGCCGTATTCACAACGCCCTCAAGGTGCGTTACTACGACCAAAATTCACCGCTAAAGCGCGGTGTCTGTGTCCGTGTTACCACAAAAACACCGAAAAAACCTAACTCAGCGCTTCGTAAAGTTGCTCGTGTTCGCTTAACAAACAACCAAGAAGTTTGGGCGTACATTGGCGGCGAAGGCCACAATTTGCAAGAACACGCCGTTGTGCTTGTTCGTGGCGGCCGTGTGCCCGACCTTCCAGGTGTTCGTTACCACATCGTTCGTGGTGCGCTCGACCTTCAAGGTGTATCAGATCGTAAACAAGGCCGTTCAAAATACGGTGCAAAGAAGGATGGTAAGTAATCATGCCTCGTAAAGTAACCCGTAAGCTCCAACGCGAGCTCAACCCAGACCGCAAATACCAAAGCGTGATGGTGCAACGCCTTATCAACAAAAGTATGCTTGATGGCAAAAAGTTGACGGCAGAAAAAGCTGTTTACGCAGCGCTTGAAACAGCAGCCAAAAAGCTTGAGAGCGAAGACCCACTTGAAGTGTTTGAAAAAGCGCTCAAGAACGTTTCGCCAAACTTTGAAGTAAAAAGCCGCCGTGTTGGTGGTGCAAACTACCAAATTCCATTCCCTGTACAGGGCCACCGCCAATTGCACTACGCATTTAGCTGGTTGGTGCAATCTGCACGGGCACGCAGCGGTATGCCATACTCACAGCGCCTTGCGCTTGAAATTGTGGACGCTTATAACGAAGCTGGCGCAGCCTTCAAAAAGAAGGAAGACACCCACAAAATGGCAGAAGCCAACCGCGCATTTGCGCACTTTGCTCGCGGCTAATACAGTTGCAATCGCAAAACAAAATACGCTCCAGATTGGGGCGTATTTTTTTATTGTGATGCTTACGCTTGCGCCCCCGTTAATTCAGTGCTATGCTACGAAAACTATGAGTGAACACTTCAATTCAGCTTCAGGCGACAAACACGACACTACTATCGAACGGCTCTATGCTCAAATGCTGGAGCCGGATTTTTTACAGTTGAAGAAGCTGCTCGAAAAATATCAAGCTTCATACGAACATCCGTCGGATGAATATATTGACGAGGGCGAAGCGATGGCTGAGCAAATTGGCATTGTGAACGCGCTGCACAACGAATCTCGAGCGCGGTTTCAGTATCTGGAAGGCGCCGAGGTGTTACTTGGTGGCAAATTGCGCCCAATAGGCTCAGACACCGATAACATTGATTCGCTCGATTCACTTGTAATGGATACGGAAGGCGAGCGCAACGAATTTGCGCCAAAAATCGAGCAAGACGAACGCGGCGCATATGTGGCTGTTTCTGACGAAAAAACCTACACCTACCAGGGAATCGATACGATTGAAACGCCTGAAGGTGAAAGTTTTTGCCTGATTGTTACCGACGAAACGGCCACTGGATTTGCGCTTTTGCCCGACGAAATATACGCGCTGCGCCGCTACGATGAAGATGAATATGAGCTTGGTAAAAATATCGAGGCGTTGTACCCGGAAGTATTTGCGCAGCTAGAAAAATTACGCGACACCAAAGATGAAATCGATTTAGTAACGGTTTTGGCTGAAATGGATTTGCGACTATACAATATTGAACGGCACGACGCGCCAGAAAACGTGGCTATTTTGCTCGGCCAATACGCTACAAAAATTGCCCAGCTAGATACTGCATCGCACCAAATTATTTACAAAGGCGCGTACCGAATCGAAAATAATGAAGGCGAATTACTTGAAGGTTTGGCGCGCGAAGACCGCGTGCAATATGGCGATTTGCAATCGATTGAATTCGATGCGTATCAAAATACCGACGGCAGTTACATATTTGACCCAGAAATTACGGCAGCGGTTGGCTTGCCAGGCAAAGGTAGCGCGCATGCGTTGCTGCATATTCCCGCAAAAAATATTGACAGCCTAACTATGCTACGTGCCAACGAAGGCGACCTGTTTGAAGATGACGAGCCTGTTACAATTGAGCGCAAAACCGTGCAAGAAAAAGGCGGATATGATTTTGTGCCGCCGCAATTTGCGCAAGCTGATGAATTTGACGCAGCAGAAACTACCGGCGAATATGAGCACGAAATGGAAACTGACATAGAGCGTAATTTTGAGACATATCGCCAATCGCTCGAAGAAACACAAGCCGCAATGGATAATATTTACCGCGTGATTAAAGCTGCCGACAACAAGCTGTACGATAGCCAAGATGAGTACCTTGCGGTTTTGCGCGAATGTGAATTCGAAAAAATCATCGAATCGAACGCGCAAAAACAGCCTTGGCGCTATGTTGGCAATGGCGTACGCGACCCAGAAAGCGTTGCGCGCGGTAATCCAAATGCAACATTTGGCGCGATGTACGGCTTTTACGAAAGCGCACAGCACAGTTTGGCAGAAGTTGTGCAAGATGAATACGGCGCCGAAGAAAAAATGCGCCTCCATATGTTGATGGTGTTTTCCCACCCGACAGAAGAATCTGCGCCAGAGGAATTGGTAAGTGGCGAAATTGGCCCAATGGTGGAATTTGCGTATGAATTGCGCCAAATCAACACCTTGCGCAACACTGTGCTTGAGCTTGCCGAAATGGACGAAGCACCACAATTGGTGGATTTGTATGATATCGATCGCCGCAAAAAGGCCGTGAAAAAAGCCCAAGAATTATTTGCCGATGACGAGCTTGCGCAAACCGTGGTTGCGCAATTTGCGGCTGGCTTGAACGAGCGATTGGTAGCTGACGATCAAACATTCAATGTACTCCCGATTGATGAACTGCGCGCGGTGCTTGAATCGTCGCCGGATCGCGCATATAAACTTGGCGAATTGCTGGCGGAATGTTTGCCATCGCACGGCACGCAGCATTTTCAGGTGTGGTCGGATGGTGTGGTAAATGCGCACACTAAACTGCCGCACGAACCACATTTGGACCAAGTTTATTTGCAAGTTGCCGGAATTGAAACGGCGCAAATTGAAGGTGTTGAGAGCGACGGCATGCCGCTGCTTGTAGGCGTTTCGCACGGCGAGCGCGTTTTGGTGCCGCTACACAAAATCGAACATCTTGCCGCCATGGAATATACCCGCTAGAAAGGAAAAGTATGAGTGAACAATTTAACCACCAGCCTGCCGACAGATTAAATGAAATTGCCCGTGCCTTCGATAACAGCTTTTTTGAAGTGCAATATAAAGAGGCGCAACGGATCGCGGTAGAATGCCAAAGAGAACTGGCTTTGGCTGAAGACGACGAAGAGCGCCGCCAAATTATCGAACAATTTACCGAAGATATCGCATATATGGACGTCGTCGGGCAAGATATTACACTGACTGCGCACGTTCGTCCGCACACACATGAACAGAATAGTGACCTGCGTTACTTGGCGGGCGAAAGCCAGTTGGGTGATATCGGTCAGGATGAAGATGGCAAATTTGTGTACCTAACGGGCGCAACCGGGTTTCGCATTCAGCAGCCGCAAGTGACCTTTGGCCCGGCTGGCCCGAAGGCTGGGTTTGTGATTGAGGATGAATTTGAGCGAACGTTCAAAGTGAACGCAGATGATATTTTTGGCATGGAGAACGCTGATGGAAATCTGAATGCGCAGTATGCTGAAGTTGTGGCGTTGCTGCCAGAAGCTGCGCAAAAACTCGAGACGCTTGATGGCAACGAAACCAACGAAGCACTGCTTGAAAAATTGCAAACCATGCAATTTGACATTGCCGAAAAGAATTTGCATGAACCTGCTAGCAGTGTGGCGCGCAAACTTGGTCGCTGCGCTACAGTGTTGGCAAATCTTGATTCGGCTCCGCAAAATCTGCAATTTAGCGGGTCGTATAGTGTTTTGAACGAGTGCGGTGAATATTCGCCACTAAAGACACACAAAAACATCTCGATTACGGGCGATATTCCGTCGATTTCCTACACCGCACACCAAAAAGCTGGCGAAGATGCAGTGCTATTTCGGCCGGAACTTGACGTGATGGTGGCGCTTCCGGGCAAAGAGGGCGAGCAAACGGGCGTTCGTATTCCAGTTGCAAATGTGCAGCATATGGAATCGACGCGTTTGCAAAATATGGATTTATTTAAAGATGAGC
>CAMEGH010000066.1 GCA_945916045.1 uncultured Candidatus Saccharibacteria bacterium | reverse complement strand
ACAGCGGCGCGTGTTTTATTCCAAAATTGGTAATTTCTGAAGCGCACGGCCAGGCGCGCCCGGTTACCGTTGGTGAGCACGAATGCACGCTGATTCCGCTCTACCACCCAGCGGCAGCGCTGTATAACGGGGGTATGCGCCAAACGTTGATTGATGATTTTGTGGCGGCGGCGAAGGTGGCAAACGCGGCAAAGTAAAACCCGCCCGTTTTACGGGGTGGGGAGAGGGGCGTCCTTACTGCTAGAGGAAAACGTCGTAGCGAGGCGACTCCTTGTGTACCGATACTGTTTTGGAAAAAGCTGTGCGTAACGGTTTCCGGAACTTGTGGCACTGGGCGATGACCTCGGGAGGCTGCTGCGCTAACTGGTCCGCGCTGATAGCGTGCGCATCAGGCGTTAAAAGCCAGAATACATCGAGGTAGCAAGTCACGGTATATGGCCGCTTCGTTTTTGCGGTACGTGCAGTGCAAATTTCGTGGCCATTCGCATCAGGGGCAATGTCTATGTCGCCAAACGAACGGATGCCGCGCCAGTGCTGCGTAGGCTCGATCGCTTCTAGCGCGAAGTTAAGAGCATCATGCTCCACGGAAGCCAATAGTTCGACAGTCGGATTTTGCAGCGTGCTTGCGAGTGTTCCGTTTGTAGCAGTAAGATGCCATGCAACGTCACGCATCTCGAACGTGTGTAGTGCATGGTTGTGTCTTCTTTCTTGTAGGAAGAATGGTAGGCCCGTCAGAAGGAACTTCTGAATATCACATATTATACTATAATCCCACGCCAAAATCAACAAACCGTTTGACACGCCCCACCTACATCGCTATAATAGATACCACTTACTAGGGCTTCTTGCAGAAATAATCACAAAAACTCCATTCACCCTCGTATACTATTTTGCAAATATAACGATTTTATAATTCAACAAAAAGGAGAATTACAGATATGGGTCAACGACGACTCGCCAATACTCAGTCAGATGACATGAGTAAACGGCCACAAAGCCAGCAAAAGCGCAAATCAAACATTGCTGCGCTTAACCAAACTAATACGCGCAAGGGCGAAGTGTTTCGTGCACAGCGCCGCACGAGCGAAAATGTGAACTTGCGTGCTAGCCAGCACATGATCGATATTCCGGTCAACAAAAGCGTGTACAACGGCTACGAAGGTCGCCAATTTAGCATGGCAGAATGGAAAAAACAGCCACGCACCAACGGCCCGAAACTAAAGGTGATACCAATCGGCGGGTTAGGCGAAATGGGTATCGGCAAAAACATGATGGCGATTGAATACGATAAAGAAATCGTGATTGTTGATATGGGCTTTTTGTTCCCAGGGGCAGATTATCCGGGCATCAACTACATTACGCCAGATATTAGCTACTTGCTTGAACGCAAGCACATGATTAAGGGTGTGGTGTTTACGCACGGCCACCTCGACCACATTGGCGCCTTCCGCCATTTGATTCCGCAAATTCCAGCGCCGGTGTATGCCAGTAAGTTTACGATTGGGATGCTCAAGCGCAACATGGATGACAGCGATGGTACGTACGAGCCAGACTATCACGAGCTGAACCCAGAAAAGCACGAACGTGCGCAGCTTGGTGAACACTTTAATATCGAATTGGTGCGCGTGAACCACTCAATTCCAGACAGCACCGCGGTAGTAATCCGCACGCCACTTGGCGTGTTGGTAGATACCGGCGACTGGCGTTTTGAAGAAAACCCAGTGGACGGCCTAAAGTTCGACCTTGAACGCCTGACTGAAATCAGCGCCAAAGAAGGCATTTTGATGCTAATGAACGAAAGTACCAACTGTGAAAGCGAAGGCACGCACTCGCACGGCGAGCCAGAAATTCAGCACAGCATTGGCCAAGTGATGGATAAATACCAGCAAAGCCGCTTGGTGATTAGCGCGTTTAGCTCGCAAATTCACCGTATTCAAGGCATTATGGACGAAGCCAAAAAGCACGGCCGCAAGGTGGCACTGGCAGGTTACAGTATGTTGCAAAACCTCGAGGTCGCGCTGCGTACTGGCACTATTAACGTGCCAAAAGATACCATCGTGAAGATGGAAGATATCATCAAGCTGCCAGACGGAAAAGTAACGATTGTTTCTACTGGGAGCCAGGGTGAATTGAACGCGGTACTTAACCGCATGGCGACTGGTTCGCACCGCCATATCAAGATTAAAAACAGCGACGTGGTGGTATTTAGCTCGAACCCGATTCCAGGGAACGAAAAGTACGTGGTGCGTACGGTTGATGGCTTGATGCGCGAAGGGTCGGAAGTGATCCAAAACGGCAAAACGCACCTTACCGGCGTTGGCCCGCTACACTTGAGTGGACACGGCTATTACGACGACCACGTGAAGCTGATTAACGCGCTTAACCCAACGTACTACATGCCGATTCACGGTGAATTCCACATGTTGGTGCATAACGCCGAGCTTGCGGAAAAAGAATGTGCTATTCCACGCAAAAACATTTTTGTGTGCGACAGTGGTGACGTGATTGAAATTACGCCAGATAGCGCCCGCAAAAACGGCCGTATTCCGGTGGGTGGTACAATGTACGACGATTCTGGCGCGCAGGTGAGCGAAGTGGTCCTAAAAGACCGCATCCACATGAGCCAAGAAGGTATGTTTGTGGTGGTGCTAACCGTGCAGAAGAGCAGCGGCCGCCTGATGACCAGCCCAGATATCATTAGCCGCGGGTTTATTTACCTACGCGACAGCGAAGAGCTGATGAACCTCATTCGCCAGTACTTGAAGCAAAAAGTTGCGCGCAGTTTTGGCGGTAAAAAAGTGGATATGGATGTTCTAAAGAAAGAGCTGAAGGACGAAATTACCCACTTACTCTACGACCAAACGCGTCGTACGCCAATTGTGATTCCGGTGATTAACGAAATTGGTGGCAACCGCGGCGGGGGAAATAACGACCGTGGTGAACGTGGGGGTGACCGCAACAACGACCGCCGCCAAAACAACCGCAAAGACGATGGCGGTAAAAAAGACGGCGAATTCAAACGCCCAGCGCCAAAAAAGTTCCCAGCCAAGCAAGTGCCTGATACCGAGGTAGCCATGCCAAAAAATCGGGAAGAACCGCGCGCGTACTAATTTTTGCGCTCGTTGTAACAAAACGCTTTCGGTGCAAATCGAGAGCGTTTTGTATTGACTTTACATACTGTTTATGCTATTATACTATTGAAACAAGTATTCAAAAACAAAAAGATCAACCACTATGTTACTCCTCCAAATTGCCGTTACCTGCGCCACAATCGTCGCTATTTGCGCCGGTATTCCGCAGTTGCGCAAACTTATTCGCATGAAGAGTTCGGATGAATTTAACCTTGGTACGTGGGGAATGTGGGTGCTAACTCAGGTGATTTCTGGGTCGTACGCGGTGGCGATTAAAGATCCGCTATTGATTGGCGTAAATACTGCCTGGATTGCGTTTTACGGGGCAATGGTGGTGCTGATTATTTATTATCGCCCGCGCAAGTTGGCTCCCGTGCCTGCGCAAATCGAGGCGCAAACGCCAAAATCGCGCTAAATTGTCTGCACAAACTCTTGCAAAACGTTGCAAAATATGCTACAATACAGGTATATAAACCATAACAAATATAGCGTATACTAAAGAAGATATGGCAAAGGCAAAAAAGAAAAAATCCACTCGGGGTAAAAAAGCACCAGCCAAGCCGCAGCATCAGCTGCCGGCAGGTTTTTGGGCGCAAGTTGGCGCCGTCGTATTGATTGCGATTTCGGTGTTGTACGTGGTGGCGTGGTTTAACGCCGGCGGGCCAGTGCTGGAATGGCTACAGCGTGTTAGTTTGCAGCTGATTGGCTACGCGGTGTATGTTATCCCAGTACTTTTTGTGTACGTGGCGGTCGAAATTTTCCGCGCAGAAAACAACAAATTGCCCTTGGTAATGAAATTTGCCACCGGGTTGATGGTGTTGTGGTTTGCGGGATTGTTTGGCCTGATGCACGACAAAGCGGGCGCAACAACCGGCGGTTGGTTTGGCGATATGCTGAACAATTATGTAATGCTGCAATTGGTAAACGCTACTGTGGGTGGCTTTATTTACCTGTTGCTGATTTTGATTACGACGCTATTTGTGCTGCGCGTGTCGCCGTTTACGGTGATTAGTAGTATTTGGGCGTGGATGCAATCGAATTTGCAAGAAGAAGAGCATTCCAACAAAGAAGTGATGCAAAAAGCTAACAAGGCGGAAAAACCAGCTGGCGGGATTCGTTTGAAATTTGGCGGCAG
>CAMEGH010000065.1 GCA_945916045.1 uncultured Candidatus Saccharibacteria bacterium | reverse complement strand
CAATGGAATTATTCCCCTGCCCGAACACTTCTTGATATTCAGCATTTTCGAACGCGGGTAAAAATTGTGCACGGTTTAATTCGTCCGCCGCACCACGGCACAAGCGCTTTTGCGTATCACGCACTTTTACAAACGTCACCGGGCGCACATTCCCGGGCGCGTCCGCATCCTCAAATCCTTGCAGTGGATTTGTTACCGACACCTCCTCGCGTAGCGCCTGGCCACTATTCCATGCGTACGAATACGACCCGGTACACAAGCGCCCGCCCGTCGCATTTTTGTAATAATCCGAACGACCCGGCTCTTCTAATTCAGTAAAGTTGCTCGCCTGATATACCTCTTCGTCATCTTCGCTATAATACGCCAGCGCAAAAGCATCAGAATTTGCAATCGACTGCTGCATATCGCGCACCACCGTTCGCGACACCGCGTTCACTTCTTTGATCGTTAGGCCAGATGTATACAGCGTCGTCACCTGCATAACCACCAACGCAATTACTAGCAGTAGTGACCCAATAAACGCAGTCGCGATCATTAGCTCTACAAGAGTAAAGCCAGTTATTTTATTCGTTCGGCGCATACAACCTCACGATCGTTCCTAGTCGCATCAAACCGCTACCTGCCCCAGGCGATTCCCAGCAGGCGCGGATATGGAAGTCGTAGTAGCCGGCGGCACTCAAACTATCGCCACTTTGCACACCGGCGTTTCGCACAGCTTCGATCCAAATCATCTCTGAAATATCGTCAGCGCCACGCACCTGCGCAAAGGTTGCGGGTGCACTAAAGTTTGTACTCAGCGCGCCCGTTTCCGGATTAAGGAAAAAGGCGTTTTCAGATATTCCTTCGTTTTCGTCGCTGCCATATTGGTGTTCGCGGCAATGTTCTACTTGATCGATTGCATCATACGGCGTTGCTGCCGACTGAGCATGTGCGACAATTTGCGCCCAACGGCTTTCTTCCGATGCTTCAGTGCTCGTCATTTGGAACGCTTCGGCGTGAAAATGACGAAGTAATTCCGCCTGCGTATCGATTTGATTGCGCACCAAATTCATCTCAAGTGAACTTTGCGCGGATGCGATTCCCTGCGCCATAATTGCCATCGCGCCCATCGAAACTGCGCTAAACACCGCCACCGCAAGCAACACCTCAACAAGCGTATCGCCACGCTCGTACACTCGGCCTAACATCCTGATTCAGCCTCCCCCACCGAGCGCACACCACCCGGCCCTACGGCGCTCGCGTCAATCGTCACCGCCATGCGCGTCACTACTCCAGCAAACCCAAACATGCCCGCTGGCTCAATAATACACAGCGTCGCTTCTGGTACTGTTTCGCCGTTGATAATCCCATCTAAATCTGCCCGATCAGTGTCCATCATCTCACGCGCAACCATATGCGTACTCAACGCTCCATTTACAGGTGAGCGCAAAATAACCATCGAAAGCGGCTGGTGCTCTTCACTGCCTGGGCGTACCACGCGCAATCCCCAGTCAAGCGACCGCGTTTCAGTTAACTGCTCATTAGCAGTGTGCGGGCGCACCGTATACCCTTCAATTGGGTTCGCGCCATTGCTGCGGCCGCTCGTTGCTTGCGTTGCGTTTGTGTCAGCCGCGCCAAAAAGCGGCGGCAATGTGCCGTCGGCAGTCTGTGGCATTGCAATGATAGGGCTCAAGCGCACGTCAGTTTCTGCGTCATCCCGATCGCTCGGGCGCACTTCAATCAAACGCCCCACATACAAGCAATTAGTCGTGCCACGGTGACTTTCTTGCGGTACTTCTGAACACGGATTTATATTTCCCGCCTCACCCACATCATCATTCGTCAAGCTATACACTCTATCGTACTGCCCCTGAATAACATTGCGTGTCTGTTCAACCGTATCACGATAGCGCTGATTATTGATATTGCGCGTGGCTCCAAGTAAAATTCCAGCAATAAGCACCCCGGAAATCCCCAGAAATAGCGTCACTTCAATAATTGTAAAACCTCTGTTTTTTTCCGCACCCATCATCTGGTTCAATTATAGCATAAACGGGTTGCTACAAGAGTAAGCTTTGGGTGTAGAACGTCACAATATAGTGCCCGAAAAGCATCGTTACAACAAAGCCTGCGATCAAAAATGGCCCGAACGGAACACGCGTCAAGCGAGTCAGTTTTTTCGTTACCATGCCCGGCAGCACTACTAATGTACCGATAAAGTTTGCCAAGAAAATCAACAGCACGCCATATTCCCACGACCCAAGCATCAGCGCAAACGGTACAAGCAAGTACACATCACCAAGCCCAACCCACTTGCGTCGGCTCGCCGCGTAGAGCAACCCGTAAAATCCAGGTAAAATCAGCAGCAACAGCCCAAGCTGCACCAAATACGACGACCATTCAAGCTGGTACGAGAAGTAGTATAGCACCGCAAACATAGCAGCCAAAAGGCTAATAAACACCGTAATTTTATTCAGCAAGAATTGCCACTTCATGTCGTACATCCAGTGGATTGCTAGCAGTACGAGCACCGCCAACCACGTTACAAACATTGCCTGCTGCACGCCAGTCTCAAATCCGTGCGGCCAAAAGGCGAACGATAGTGCAAACGCCGTAGCCAAGCCAACTTCGGCCAAAAACTCGGTAGCGCCGATTTTTGCCTTACAGGTGCGGCACTTTCCACGTAACGCCAGCCAGCTAATCACCGGCAAAAGTTCGTACCACGCCAACTGTCGACCGCACGCCAAGCATACCGAACGATCCGCCAAAGCAGATTTTTTTTGCAAATGTGCAATTTGTTTTTTATCAGCGGCGGAAACTTTTTCGCCTTGCGCTTCGTCGTACGTAAGCTGTTTTGCACGCAATCGCCACACCGTTGCTGCCGCGTAACTTCCGAGCAACGCCCCCAGCACCACCAGGATGCCGTACGTTATATATTGTTCTGTCATGCTTTTATTTTAGCATAAGCATACCAAAACCCCGCACAGAACATGCGGGGTTTTGAAAATAATCACCTACGCCACGCAGCGCTACGTTTCTTGGCACACACGCCCGCCGCCTTCAAGCGGCAATACAAGCGCGGCTCGGCGCTGGCCAGCCCCAGCTTGTACATCCTCGCCGTTACACGTTGCGCCAGTATAAATATACAGCACCGATTCGTCTTCATCGTACGCTGGCAGCGTTGCGGGAACGGTATTCGATACCGATGCACTATATTCATCACCGCGCGGATCGGCAAATTCAGCACCACCCTGGCGCATATATTCTGCAAAGAACGCGTTCCACGCATCGTTTGTTGCAGCAGGCAACGAGCCGTTATTTCGGCTGGTGTATTTGCCAATTTCTACCTTTAATTCGCTCACGCTGCGCTGGCGCTGATCATCACGCTGATTGCGCTGCATCGCTGGTACCGCCACAAGCACCATCAACATAATTAACGCCGCAACCGCCAACACTAATACTACTTCAATAATCGTGAAGCCGTCTTTTTTTTGCGCCAGCTGCTGTTTCATAAAGGCCCATCCTTTTTGCTTTATTTTTGTTATTTTTAAGTACGTTTTCGTACCTATTGCTTATGTCTATCATATCGCTTTGGGCTGATTTTGTCTAGCAACGATTCTGCTACAAGCTCCCGCCCGAAACGCTCACCAGGCTATAAATTGGGAATAGAATTGCCATCACAATTCCGCCCGCAAACACCGCCATTACTACCATTAAGATCGGTTCAATCGTAGTTGAAAGCGCCTTCACTTGCTCATCCAGCTCATCCTCGTAAGCGCTAGCAACTTTGCCCATCATTTGGTCGATTTGGCCTGATTTTTCACCAATTTTAATCATCTGCGGCACCAAACTCAGCACATACGGCTGCTCTTTTAGTGCCTTCGATAACGCCACGCCACCTTTCACCTGTTCGACAGCATTGTCGATACTTTCGCCCACTAAAGTATTACTAACCGCCTCAGAGCTAATTGCTAACGTATCAAGCATCGGCACACCGGTCGCTAGCAGCGTCTCGGCCGTGCGCGCAAAACGCGCCATGTATAATTTACGGAATAATTCTTTAAATGGCGGCGCATGCAACTTAACCTTATCAAGCAGCTGCACACCCGATTCTGTTTTAAAATATCGCGTAATTGCGTAGCCTGCCACTACCAAAATAGCAATCATCGCCCACCAAAATTCTGTCAAAAAATTCGACACCGCAATCAACATCGCGGTCAAAAATGGCAACTGCTGCCCCAATCCTTCGTATAATTTCGCTACTTCCGGCACGATTGTTACCATCATAAACACCACGACCAAAATAATCACCA
>CAMEGH010000064.1 GCA_945916045.1 uncultured Candidatus Saccharibacteria bacterium | reverse complement strand
TATGAAAATTCGCAATGTATTTTGTTCACTGGTTGTTGCCTTTGCTGTTGTGTCTGTTTCACAGGCAGCGACTGCCACTGATTTGGACGTTGTGCATACTGCGTATGAAGCCTACGAAGGAGCTGCAAAGGCTTTAGAGCGCAGCATTGACGTTGTGCATAGCAAACTGAACACCGCAGGTTTAACGCCAGAAGAAATGCAAAAGCTGCAACTACAGCTTGATGCTTTGAAGGCACAGCATGACGTGGCACTGGGCCGGGTGATGGTTGAAGCTGCAAAGAAACAGCAAATCTAAGCAGTACCAGGAACAGAAAGGGCGGCCAGTTGGCCGCCTTTTTTGTTTGCGCTGAAACTGTCTTGTTTTGTCGCGTATGTCCTAAGACTTGCGACAAGCTACCGTCCTGCTGTTTACCAGGCGTTGCCGTGTCGCGTGTTTTAGTTGCATATAATGAACACATGCGACTAAAACCGGAGACAGTACACAATGAACAAAAACACCACTACTGGCCTGCTGTTGGGCTATGCCCGAGTCAGTACCGACGACCAGGACTTAACCAATCAAAGGGCCGAGCTGCAAGCCGCTGGCTGCACTAAGCTATTTTCTGAAAAGTTCACCGGAACCCAGCGCAACCGCCCGGAGCTGGCCCGGTTGCTCGATCACCTACGCCCCGGCGATGTTGTGACCGTTACCCGGCTAGACCGCTTGGCTCGCAGCACCCGCGACCTGCTGGACATAGCCGAGCAACTACAAACAAAAGGAGCCGGTTTGCGGTCACTTGCGGAGCCGTGGGCAGACACCACAACCCCAGCCGGTCGGATGGTCTTAACCGTCTTTGCAGGCATAGCCGAGTTTGAGCGGTCACTGATTATTGACCGTACCAGGCAAGGCCGTGAAGCCGCGAAAGCGCGAGGTGTGAAGTTTGGCCCGCGCCCTACCCTTACAGAAACACAGATCACGCACGCACGCGAACTGATCGACCAGGAAGGCTATAGCGTGAGGGAAGTAGCCGCCATATTGGGCGTGCATCGTTCAACCCTATACAGAGCCATTGAGCGTAGCGAAAGCACAGAAAGCATTAAATAAAGGTTTACGACGTTCTGTAATTCTGTAATTGCGCTTGTACGGAAGTCTGTAAAGTCGTATAATCGCAGACACACAAAACCGTAAAGGATGAAGCCATGATTATCGGAGTTTTGAACCAAAAGGGCGGGGTCGGTAAAACCACTCTATCAGTGAACATTGCAGCAGCACTTGCACATAGCGGGGCGCGAGTTTTGCTAATCGACGCAGACCCACAGGGCAGCTCACTAGATTGGTCGGCAGCCCGAGAAGGCGACCCGATTTTTTCAGTCGTAGGCTTGCCCCGCGCATCGGTACATAAAGAGATTGGCCAAGTTGGCCAAGGGTACGACCACATCATCATTGACGGCCCGCCCCGTGTCACTGACCTGGCGCGTAGCGCGATTATGGCGAGCGACCTGGTACTGATACCAGTACAGCCCTCACCTTATGACGTGTGGGCCGCTGATGAAGTTGTGAAGCTGATTCAAGAGGCCACCGTATATAAAGAAAACCTTAAATCTGCATTTGTGGTTAATCGTAAAATCGCAAATACAGCAATAGGCAGAGACGTAGGCGAAGCGTTGGCCGCTTATGAAATGCCAATCCTCACGTCAACAGTAACGCAGCGCGTTATTTATGCCGAAGCGGCGGCCCAGGGTAAAGCGGTTTTTGAGATTGACACAGCAGGCCCGGCAGCAGCGGAAATTGCCGCCCTGGTAGCTGAAATTTTGGAGTTTGCAAAATGAGTGGGAAGAAAATTCAAATCGGAGCAAAACCGACAAACACAGCAGCGGCGACAGTAGCGGCTGATGATTGGGTACAAAACCGAGATACTGCGCCAATCGAAAAAGAGCCAATGAAGCGGCTAACTATAGACATACCGGAAAGCCTGCATCGAGCAATCAAGATGCACTGCGTTGAGAGTGGAACATCAATCGCTGATGAAGTTAGAGCACTACTTTTACAGAAATTCGTAAATCAGTAAATCAGTAAATCAGTAAATACGATTTTACACAAGGTTGATTTTGTGGCGACAATGTTCAACTTTGGTTGTCAGGCGGGAGAACTTAAGGCATGATTACGGATATAGATTCGATAGGTATTGTCACGCCGGTGGCTTTCAAAGAAATGTTAGCTACTGGTAACGTAGAAAGCGCATCTATCCAGGTTTCGGAAAAAGGCTTAATTATTGTCTTGCAGCTTGGCGCAAGTACCAGAATTTTAGGCCGGTCGAGAGGTGGAGCGCGTTGCTTTCATAGTGTGGACGGTGCAGCATCCGTGCTGTTACAGCATGGAATCTATCAGTTTAACGTCGATGTGGAGGGCTGGTTGCCGCGCACGTTGACAAGAAATAAAGGGAGGTCTTTGCTAGGAAAAGCTAGCGATGATCTTTAGAAAAGCAAAAGCCCCGTTGGGCAACGGGGCTTTGCAGAAACACGGGTCAAAAGCCTTGCAGGGCCAAATGACACGACCGTCGTAGAAAAAACGGGTTTAGCTAAACATTATTCTACGGCCTTGTTTCTGCTTTGACAAGTCTTGTGCATATAGCACAGGCGGACAAAGGACGGACATGGCAGCAGTAGAACAGCTATCACTATTCGACCGGGCGGAAGAAGCCAGGGCATACCACGACCCAGCGCGAGCTGGTTTTTTCTCTATCCTTGTCGATGTGAACGGCGACAAGCGGCAGTCATCACACCGCTTGATTGAAATGCCCACCGTCCTGGAGCTTATCGACAAAAGCCGTGACACCTGGCTAACACAAGCCGAATTTATCCGCCCGAATCGTCGGGTAGTGAACCTTGCCCGGCTTGGTCTGCTGTTTGCTGACCTGGACACATACCGCACCCCTTGGGCCAAAGGCCGTACACCAGAACAACTGGCGGCATCCGTTTTGTATCACTGCGCCCAGGAAGGCATCCCCACACCCTCGATGCTGATTTTCAGCGGTCGGGGCATACAAGCCAAATGGCTGCTAGACGGCACGATACCGCGCCAAGCATTGCCCCGCTGGAACGCTTGCCAAAAGTACCTTATTGACCGCTTGCGGCCCGTAGGCGCGGACGTAGCCGCGAAAGATGCAAGCCGGGTGCTTCGCCTGGTCGAAACCGTCAACAGCAAAAGCGGCGAGATTTGCCGGGTTGTCCACGTTGAAAACGGGCCGGACGGCCAGCCGGTGCGCTACAGTTTTGAGTACCTTGCAGAAATGCTGCTGCCAGTGGCTCGCTGGACGATTGAACAGCAACGCCAGGAGCGTGCAGAACGTAGGCAGTTAAAGCTGTTGTCCGGTGCTAAAACCGACAACTTGCGCGGATTCAGCGGCAGGCAATTAGCCTGGCACCGACTCGAAGATTTACGCAAGCTGGCCACCTTGCGCGGCGGTGTGAGCGAAGGCGAGCGTATGCAGCACCTTTTCTGGCGTCTTAACTTCCTACTGCTATCTGGTGCAACCCATAGCAGCCAGATGTATTACGAAGCAAAAGCCCTGGCCGGTGAGCTGGCCCCAACCTGGGCTTATCGTGACAAGGAGCTGATGACGCTCTACAGCAAGGCCAAAGCCTACGAGAAGGGCGAAAAAATCAGCTTTGCCGGTCGAGAGTTCGCACCGCTCTACACCCCGAAAAACGACACGCTAATCAATCTTTTTCAGATTACAGACGACGAGCAAGCCCAGCTACGCACCATCATCAGCAAAGGCATGGCCAAGGGGCGCGACAGAGCGCGTAAGGAAGCCGCCAGAAGGGCAGCCGGGGCGGTGGATAGGGAAACATACCTAGAAGCCGCTAACGCGAAGCAGGCGCAAGCACAGGCGCTTAGAGCGCAAGGCTTGAGCATTCGGGCCATTGCCCAGCAAATGGGCGTGTCTGTTGGTTCCGTTTCTGGCTATCTGAAAGCGGCCCCAGGTGTTCAAAGTCCATCCGTATTACAGGCGGATTTAGCAGGGTGTTCAAAGTCCGTCCGTATTACTAATGGTGAAGCCCACGCCCGGCCCGTAGGGCCAGCTTTTGAGTAGCCCTGCATTGAATAAATGCGAGTAGCCGCAAGGGGGGTGGGTAACTTGCTTGCAAGTTATCCATGCCCCGCGCAGTGCCAAAGGCACGGAGTATTGCGAGTGTCCCAAGTCCGTCCGTATTACTAACAGAGAAATCACAGGTAGGCTTTTATGAGAAAAGCATCAAGAAAATCATTCTCGCCAGAGTTGTTGGGGGTCGTTTGCGGGAGAGGGCGAAATCCTACGCTAAGGCTTTGGCCAACGATA
>CAMEGH010000063.1 GCA_945916045.1 uncultured Candidatus Saccharibacteria bacterium | reverse complement strand
CGGCCAACGATACACTATTTGCAAACGGAGAGCCTGTGTTTGGCCACGGCTATAATACTGACAATGACGAGCAGCGTGGTGGTAGGACAGGCAATATTGGTACTCGGTTCAGTGAAGAGAGTGTATACGAAATCTATACTCGTGACGCTGCAGGTAATCAGTCTTCGTCAGTTACCTTTACGGTAGATAAGACCGCACCGCAAGCCAAAATTGAAGTGTCGTCTCTAGCGGGAATGGGTGCCTTGCACCGCGACACTGTTCGTGTCACCGGTGTTGTTGAACCAGTAGAGCAGAATATGAAGTCTCACTGGATTGAAGTTCGTAACCCAGACAGCACACTTTCGTACGCGCGCAACATGAGTACGAACGACCTATCGTATAGCTTTAATCTCGACACATCAGCTGGCGACGGTAAATATCACATTCGATATGTGGCAACCGATAAGGCAGGCAACCGCAACGATGTTAATGGGGCAACTATCCGTACGATTACAGTCGACAACACTGCTCCAGAGTTTGCAATCACAAGTCCTGCCAACGAGTCAATCGTTCCTGGCACTCGGACGGTAGTGGCGAATATTACCGACCCGAGTGATATCACCAAGGTGCTCATGTCTGTTAAGAAGAAGAATGGTGAAAACATCAGCCTTTCATGGGAGGCGGGCAAGAGCAATACATCACTGACACGTGACGGCGACAACTTTATTGCCGATATCGACACGACGCTGCTCGCAGATGGTGCAAACTACATTACGCTCCGTGCTACGGATGGTGCAGGCAATGTACGCTACTGGAATAACAACGCCAGTCATCGTCAGCACATGTTCGTTGTCGACAATACCAACCCAACAGAGGTCAGTTTGACACTCGACAGGGCGTTTAACCCAACTAAGTACACATTGAGCGCAAATGACGCAATAGGGCTTGACACCATTACGGCTATCTTGCGAGAGACAACGGCTGCAAATGGTAAAGAAGTTGCAACGACCTGCGGCAAGCATATAAATGCAAATGGTGACACAAGCTTTAGTATCGAGTGTGCCATTCCGAGTGACCTTGCAGACGGTGAATATAACCTTCGCTACAACGCACGTGACTTAGCGGGCAACCAAACTACTTCTAAGCAGGTGAACTTCACGATTGATACGACAGCGCCTGGTGAAGGTGAGTCTGATGACGGAAATGGTAACCCTGACGACAAGGAAACTACTCCTCCGGACGATAAGGATAATGAAAGTACTTCACCTGTACCGGGTGGAAACGGAGGCAATAGTAACGAAAACGGAGGTACG
This sequence comes from uncultured Candidatus Saccharibacteria bacterium, assembly GCA_945916045.1. GTDB lineage: Bacteria > Patescibacteriota > Saccharimonadia > Saccharimonadales > Saccharimonadaceae > CAMEGH01. Next base: position 3,070 of record CAMEGH010000063.1, on the reverse strand, counting down.
CAAGGTAACTTTACTCAAATTGATGTTGAGCGTGATCTTCCGTCTACACTGGTACAAGCTTTGCGTGGCACTTCTGCAACACCTGCATCTATTGCGGGGCCAAACCTCTCCTTCATGACCGCCCTTGCACAAGCAACGCCAACGCCACAAGTGCAGGCTATTACCGAAGCGGGTAACGATGAAGAAATGCTTGGCACCGCTACCAACTTAAACCAAAATGGCGAAGTGCTCGGTGCATCAACTGATGGCGAAGAACGCTGGTCGTTGCTTAACGCAATTGCTGTAGGTATTGCAGTCTTGCTAGGAATTTTGGCGCTACTAGGTATGCGCCGCACGTCGGAAGACGAAAACGTACACGCCGGCATGCGAATTATGACAGCCGCAATCGCGGCAGCGGGCGTGGTTGCGCTCTTTATGACAGAAAACTTTGCGACCGAAATGGGCTGGATGAACGGCCTTACCTGGGTATTTGGCCTTGGGTTGGTAGTGCAGGTAATCTTGCTGACTATGGCGCACCACACAGCGAGCGAATAACGCGCAAAATCCTACAAAACTCCACGCTAGAACCTCTCGCTCAGCCCTTTGGTGCGAGAGGTTCTTTCTTGCTCCAAAGGTGCTATACTGTAGATAATGAGCAAAAAACCAAAAGCAGAATCAAAACGCCAGCGCGCGCACCGCAAAGCAAAATTGTTTTTTGTGCCGCATCGCCATAACGAATATCGGCCGCACGCGTCGCGTAGCGCGGTGCTTTTGGTGGCGTTTTTGTTTTTGTTTGCGGCGCCATTGTTGCAAAATTTGGTGCAAACCGGTAGTGTGTTGGGGCGATCGTCGCAAATTTCGGCGCAAACATTGCTGGACGCGACCAACGGTGCGCGCGACAAGCAGGGGATTGCGGGGCTGGCCGCAAATCAGCAATTGGGTGCGGCCGCGCAGCTAAAAGCGCAAGATATGCTAGAAAATCAATACTGGGCGCATGTGTCGGATGAAGGCACCGAGCCGTGGCATTGGGTGGAAGAATCTGGCTACAAATATGCTGTGGCCGGGGAGAATTTGGCCAAGAATTTTAGCACGGCTGATGCAGTTGTAACAGCGTGGATGAGTTCGCCGGAACACCGCAAAAACATGCTCGATACAGCGTATAGTGATGTTGGATTTGCCATTGCCGAAGGCGAATTGCAAGGCCGGCCGGCTACAATTGTCGTGGCGATGTATGGCGCCGAACAGGCGGCGTTTGGCGAAGCGGTCGTGCAGGCGTTTTCGCAGCCGGCTATGCTAACGGCGCACCAAGGTCCGCTTAGTTTTGCGGCGCGTGTCGGAATTGGCCTGCATTCACTCACGCCAACGGCACTGGCATCAATCTTTTTACTGGGCGTACTGTCGATTGTGTCGCTTGTGGCGCACGCATATCGCAAAAAATTACCACTGCCAATTCGCCAAAGCTGGCGCAAACACCACGGCGTATATAAAGCGGTGGCCGCGCTGGGAATGGCGGTGTTTATCATCTTGCTTTATAGTGGCGGGCAACTTTAAATTAGTTTGTTTTGCCTTGGCAAAGTGCTAAAATAAAAGGAACGACAGAGGAGGCGTATGAAGCGAAGTAGTATTGGATTGTTTGTGGCAGGATTTGCTGTAATGATGTTGGCGATTGGCATTAGCGTGCCGGCGCAGGCGGCGTGGTCACCACAAGTAAAGGGCGGCGAAGAAGTCACGATCGCTGCGGGCGAAACGCACGAAGGTTCGCTGTATGCAACGGGCAAAAACGTCGTAATTGCCGGCGACGTTGAAGGTAGTGTGTACTGCGCGGCCAGCGAAAAAGTAGAAATTACCGGAACAGTGCAGGGTTCGGTATATTGTGCGGCGGCGCAAGAAATTATCTTGAACGGCGAAGTTGCGCAAGGTGCGCGTTTGGCGTCGCTAATTACGCGGGTTGATGGCGAAGTTGGCGGCGATCTTTCGCTAGCGGCACAACAAGCAGAACTTTCAAACGACACGCGTGTTGCTGGCGACGTGAACGGCTACGCGCAAAATCTTACGATTGGTGGCGAAGTTGCGCGCGGATTGCGCCTTAGCGCGCAAGCGATTACGCTCAACGGCGTGGTGCAGGGTGCCAGCGATATTTCTACCGAATCGCTGACATTCGGCGATAATGGTAAATTTGCGAGTGACCTTTTCTATACTTCAACAAGCGAAATTACCATTGACCGCAGCTTGGTAGCTGGCCAAATCGACTACAACGAAAATGCTAGCCAAAGCGCATCTGGCGACCAAATGCTCGCGACATTACTACTGCTAGTGGGCAGCTTCTTGTTCGCGGGATTGGCGATCGTGGTAACGTTGCCGCAATTTGTGGAACGTTCGAGCCGCTTGGTAAAAGGCAAAATTGGCTTGACGCTTTTGGCCGGTAGCGCCGTGCTATTTGTGGCGCCGGTGGCGATGTTCTTGTTCTTTATTAGCTATTTTGGCACATTTTTGGCGTTTATTTTGCTGCTGGTGTGGCTGGCGATTTTGCTACTAAGCGGCGTATTTTTTGCCTACTATTTGGGGACGCTTATTTTGCAAAACAGCCAAAATATCATTTTGCGGATGCTTGCAGGGCTGGTGCTATTGGCGGCGCTTTGGTTGATTCCGGGTGTGCAAATTATTGCGATTATTGCGACCGCATTGATGGGGTCGGGTATTTTGGTGCGCGCGCTGTTTGAAAAGCAGTTTGATGGCCACCGCTACACAACAGCGCCGTTGCCGCCACGCCCAGCGATGCCGATTTCGCTTGGTGGAAACGGTGGTAACCACCATGAAGAAAAGGCGCACTTAGAAACGCCTGCGCCAATCGCAGAAAAACCAGCCAAAAAACCAGCCGCAAAAAAGGCTGAACAAAAATCTGCTGAACCAAAAAAGAAACCAGCTAAAAAATCTACCAAAAATTCCGCCAAAAAGCCGGACAAAAAATAAACGCAAAAACATTCCAAAACGCTCGCACATTCTGTGGGCGTTTTTGTGTACCATTGACTTTTTATCCCGTTTATGCTACTATATAATCATAAACAATTTATACAAAACAAAAAGGAACTAT
>CAMEGH010000062.1 GCA_945916045.1 uncultured Candidatus Saccharibacteria bacterium | reverse complement strand
TGTGTGCGAATGCCGACAAATTCGTGCGTGTGCGCTAAAATGCGTTCGCCCGGTTTTAGTACGATAATTGGGTGGTCTTCGGGGATGTTATCAAACAATTGCATTTTGTTTTGATCGCACCATTCTTTGTGCGGCACGGCTTCGAGCGGGCCTTTAAAATAGCGCGAAACATCCTCAATATCGAACGGATTGTACACGCTCGCGACAGTTTGATATTCCTGCTTGTAGTAATAATGCCCTAGTGTAAAATCGAGGCTGGCTTCGCTGACGTGTTTTTCATTAAACGGCACGCTTACAATTGTGCCATCGGCAACGGCGGCCTTAATCTGTGTATTGCTGTAAACTCCCATGTTGTCTTCATTTTAGCACAAGCACGGTTATTTTGTAGAGCGGATTGGCGTGGTACGATAGAGGTATGAAAAGTATGATCGTTGCCTACGATACGCGCCGCGGGATTGGCGCCAATAACGACCTTTTGTGGGGGCGTGATTTGCCGGCGGATCTGGCGCATTTTAAGAAGATTACCACTGGAAAATCGATTATTATGGGGCGCAATACGTTCGAATCGATTGGTTCGCGCCCACTGCCGAATCGGCAGAATATTGTCGTCAGCCGTACGCCAACGGGCGTAGATGGCGTGCTGACGTGTGCTTCGCTCGAAGCGGCCTACGCGGTGGCACAATACGACGCCGTGGTGATTGGCGGTGCGCAATTATACAAAACGGCGCTGCCGAGCGTGGAGCGAATCTACGCTACCGAAGTGCAGGCGGAATTCCCGCAGGCTGATGTATTCTTCCCGGCGCTTACTGTAAGTGAATGGCAGGAATTGTCGCGCGAACATCACCCGGCGGATGACGCCAATCGCTATGCGTTTGACATTGTTCGGTATGATCGAAAGTAGTTCTATACCGCAATCGGCGCCTTAATCGGCGGGTGCGGATCGTAGTTTTCTAAGCGGATATCATCGAAAGTAAAATCATCAATATTGGTGATTTCTGGGTTAAGCCAAAGTGTTGGCAATGCTTTTGGTTCGCGTGAAAGCTGCTCGTCGACTTGCTCTATGTGGTTAAGATACAAGTGCGCGTCGGCCATTGTGTGCACAAATTCGCCTGGTTTTAAGCCAGTTACTTGCGCGATCATCGCTAGCAGCAACGAATAGCTGGCGATATTAAACGGCACACCCAAAAATGTGTCGGCGCTACGTTGGTACAAATGCAAGTCGAGCTTGCCATTCGCCACGTTAAACTGGAAAAGCGTGTGGCACGGTGGCAATCCGCCCATTTCAACAATCTTGGGGATTTCCGCCACGTTCCAAGCACTTACAATAATCCGGCGCGAATCTGGCGTGTTTTTAATCATATCAATCGCGTTGGAGATTTGGTCGATGCGACCGCCGTTTTCAGAAGGCCATTTTCGCCACTGCACGCCGTACACCGGGCCTAAATCGCCCCACTTCATCGCAAATTCGTGATCGGTGGCAATGCGGCTAATAAATTCTTTCATTTGCGCCTTCCATTCGGGCGAATTTACTTTGGGAATCGGCAAATTATTCTTTTCTAAATACGCCTTAAACGGCCATTCATCCCAAATATGCACGTTATTTTGCGCCAAATATTCGATATTGCCGGTGCCCTTCAAAAACCACAAAAGTTCGTGCACAACACTGTTAAAATAGAGCTTTTTAGTGGTAACCGCTGGGAATCCATCCGCCAAATTATACCGAACCTGCCGTCCAAACACGCTTTTTGTACCCGTGCCGGTGCGGTCTGTTTTTGTCACGCCGTTATCTTTAATATCTTGCAGTAGATCCAAGTAGTGTCGCATAATTCCCCCGTTTTCTTTAGTATAGCATAGGCATTTTGGTGGTGCGTGTTGTAAAAACAAGTAAAAAAGGCAAACCAGCGACGCAAAAATGCATCAGCCAATCTGCCAAGTTTACCCTTTCCGTTTCTATTCGGAGATGTCGTGGAAATCCAGACTGCGCCAGCCGGCGTACCTGCTGAGCAACAGATTGGCGGCGGGCGTGGCCACGTGCTTGAGCGGCGTGTGGTTGTTGTTGCGGCGCAAATCTGCAAAGGTTTGCAAATTGTGTGCGACGTCGTTATCTGGGAACTCGCCGCCCCAAGTAATAACGCAGCGCCCCGCCGAAACTGCCGGCGCGATGTGCGCAAAATCTGTCACATCGCGCTCGTCATCACACAAAAGTGGCGCATGCCATTCGCCCCACTCCACTGGCGTAGGTGTAGACGCGCGGTACGCTTGCTTGATTGTGTTAATCAACCACCACGAGTGATTTGGCGCTGTTGACCATGATTTCTCCTAAAGAAAGGGGTAAACTCTTAATGTTCACCCACCCTACGCAAAGTATAGTCTAAAAACGAGAGCGTGCCTAGACTTTGCGCAATAAATAAATACAGCCCCGCAATCGAGGCTGTATATTACTGTGCGAAATCGTTACTATTTTGCAATGTCTGCAACTTTAATTGCAGGGCCCATTGTTGTCGTAACAGAGGTCGATTTTACATATGCGCTCTTAATTGTGCTTGGCTTTTGCGCGTTCAAGCTATCAACAAATGTTTGCGCATTTTCGGCAAGCTTGGCAGCACCAAAGCTTACTTTACCGATTGAAAGGTGAACAATTCCTTGCTTGTCAACACGGTATTCAACCTTACCGGCCTTTGCTTCAGATACCGCTTTTACTACGTCGGCAGCAACAGTACCAGCCTTCGGGTTTGGCATCAAACCGCGCGGGCCAAGCAAGCGTGCGTATTTACCAAGTTTTGGCATGTATTGTGGAGTTGCCACAAGTACGTCAAAGTTAAGCTCTTCTTTGTCGAGCTGCTTGGTGAATTCTTCGTCGCCTACAATGTCAGCGCCAGCTTTTTTGGCAGCGGCATGTTCAGATTCTGGCGCAAATACTGCCACGCGAACGTCTTTACCAGTTCCGTTTGGAAGGCTTACGGTTGCGCGGATGTTTTGGTCGGCCTGGCGTGGGTCAACACCAAGGCGAACGTGCATTTCTACGCTTGAATCGAATGAAGTTGCTGATGTTTCGGCAGCAAGTTTCATGGCGTCCTCAAGGCTGTAAAGTGTGTCTTTCTCGATCTTCTTGGCAGCTTCTTGGTATTTTTTGCTGCGGCGCTCAAGCTTCGGGCGAGTAACAGGCTTCGGGCCTTTTTTCTTCGCTTCTTCTGCTTCTGGGTCTGCTGGAGAAGTGTCGCCAGCTTCCTTTTTAGCTTCCTTTTCTGCTTTTTCTTCGGCTTCTGCAAGTGCCTTTGCGCTACGCTTACCAGCTTTCGCTACGTTCGATTCTTTCACTTCGCGGTTTTCAGCCTGTGCAATCGCTTCTTCGATTTCAGCAATAGTATTTTTCTCGGTAACTTCGAGATTTAGTTCTTTAGCTTGTTCAAGCAAATCTGCTTTCTTCGCCATAGAATAACTCCTTTCGTGGTACATGCGGCGTTTAGCCTCCCACAATGAATGTAATAACTTGGGTAGTATAGCAGGATTTTGGTGATAAAACAAGCTTTGCATAGGTGATGAATTGACAGTAGAGAAGTATTTTGTTATAATATAAGTATACTGAAATGCCGTAGTACCTACTGGTGAGAGGAAAATCTCGTGCCTTTTCGGACCGATAGGCAAGGACATCACACCTACAAAGCGCTCCACGTGAGCGATAAGGAGTTTGAAGCTCACAAGGAAGGTGCTTGTCTTCTCCTCCAAGAGGGAGGACTTTAGTTATCGTGACTTCGTCGATGACGGCTATAGCCAGGCCTATGTGAGTATGGTCGTGCCGCTTACCGGAAAGGTCGCAGAAGCTGCGGTCTACGATAGATTTTTACTTGCACACGCCACAACACGCAGGGCCTTCTCCGAGATTAAAAAAGTGCATCATCACATGTCGTCTGTCGAGAACAGTCTGTTCTTGTATCTCTACTGTCGTTCGTGGTTTGTTTTCCGCGACAACGGCATGAGCGATGAATTTAAAAACATCGTTTCAATTCTAGAGAAGAAGGACACGCTCGCGCGCAAAGTAGACAAGCTTTTGAGCTTGCACTTTGCTGCTTTGATGCCTGTTTGGCAGGACATGAAGGATGGCAATCTCAGTCCGGAGAACAAGAAAATGGTCATCTGGAAAATGGAGGCTGACACGGAGCTTGTACTGACGCGGATTTACTCGTTGTACGCCAAGCACCGTAAGCCCGTATCGGCTGAGGTCGAAACGCCCATCGTTGATAAGATGCAGGCGACGCTTGCAGGGCAAGAGCGTGCACGCGAAGCACTCCTGCTGCAAGCAGAGGTTCAAGATCGTGTGTGTGTGTGTGTGTGTGTGTGTGTGTGTGTGTGTGTGTGTGTGTGT
>CAMEGH010000061.1 GCA_945916045.1 uncultured Candidatus Saccharibacteria bacterium | reverse complement strand
TTATTTCTACATCTGCCGTTTTCATCGGCACCATGACTATGCTTATTACCGCGCTCGCCATTGGATTACTACTGTACAGTTCGTGGAAAATGGGCTTTAGCGCTTACGCAACCACCACCGCAACACGCACAAAAAAGGAGGAAACACATGAGTAAAACAGGTTGGATTATCATCGGCGCAATCGTGGCATTTTTGGCCGCCATCGCGATTTATAATGGCAGCACGCCGCCAAATCACGAACTAAATGTTTGGGATAGCGAACTTTCCCAAGGCAGCAACGAAGCGCCGCACACGTTTGTGTATTACACCGACGCCATGTGCCCGTACTGCGCAAAATTCCACAACGCGCTGGAAGATTCTTCGTTTAAAGAAGAGTATTTAGACACCGGCAAAGTGCATTTTGAAGTGCGCCTTTCGGCCATGTTAGAGGAAAAGAATGGCAATTCTAAACTGGCGGGCGAAAGCACCTATTGCGCCGCCAACCAAGACAGATTCCACGAATATTACGACGCGCTCACGCAAAAAACCACCCGCGAATATTTCGACAAAGGCATCGGCGTCAGCCAAACCAGTCCCAAAATCCCCAAATTACGCGACGATTATTTCATCGACGTAGCGCAAAATATCAACCTAAAAATGGACGAATTTACCAGTTGTCTGGAAAACGGGGAGACGACGCAAAAACTAGCCGAAGCCACGCAAAAAACCGCCGAAGCGCTGCCGTATGGCTCGGGCGTGCCGTATTTTGTGGTGAATAACAGCTTTACAAGTTCTGGGTTTGATGGCGATTACGAACGCATTACGCAAATGTTGCGCGCGGGCGGCGTAGAATAGTTTCGTAATTACAGCGCCAGTAAAATTAGTAAAATCTGCGCCAAAATAATCTTGCTAATCAGCGAAAGCGGATATACGGTAGCGTAGCCAATATTAGCTTGGTCGGTCTTGGTTTGATCGTTTGCGAACGCCAGCGTAGCCGGTTGCGTGTTCATAGCCGCAACCATACCGCTCAGTTTTGAGTAGGGGATTTTCATAAATTTGTAGCCGATAACAATCATCGCGCCGGTAATCAGCAGTGAAAGTACGACTGCCAGTGCCATCACAATGTAGCTCATTGGGTCAGCCAGCGCTTCCATTAAAGAGCCACCCGCTTGGCTACCAACACCTGCCAAAAAGATCACCAAGCCAAATTGGCGGATTGAAAGGTTGGTGCTGTAGGGGATTTGCCACACAAATCGGCCGGTGCGTCGCAATGCACCCAACACAAGCGCCACCACGATTGTACCGCCCGCGGCACCCAGCGAAAACGCCGCGCCAGACGGCAACGGAATCGCAATCATGCCCACCAACATTCCCAGCGCCATACCGATTGCAAACGTAAAAATGTTCATTTCCGAGGCATGCTTGTACGAATCACCCAAGAATTTCGATGCACGCTGCACATCTTCTTGGCGGCCAACAATACGTAAACGATCGCCCGGCTCAACCGCCAAATCGTCGTTCGCAATCATATCTACATCGCCGCGGCGCACACGCGTTACCGTAACATCGTATTTTCCGTCCAGGTTCAGTTCGCGGATCGTCAGCCCCGCCAGCGCATTGTTCGAAATAAACACGCGGCGGTAGCCAAACTGCACATTTTCAAGCTCCGCCTTGGCGTCGGGCACTTCTTCGCCCATCCATTCCACGGCTTTTTTCGTTTCCATGCTCGTGCCAACCACGGTCACAAACGAACCTTTTTCAATAACATCGGTTGATTTTGCAACGCGCAGTTTGCCTCGTTTCGACAGCCGCGAAATCGCAATTTTTGCTTCAGCAAACAGAGCCACGTCGCGCACAGCACACGGTTCTTCACGAGTGTAGCGCACCACATGCTGGTCGAGCGCATCGCCAGTTTCAAGCGCTTCGGTTTGGTCAATCTTCCAGATTTTACGAAACGCACCCAGTAGCAACAGCGACACCACCACGCTAAACGGATACGCCAGCGAATAGCCAATGATCGGCTCGGCCGAGCCTTCCGGCAGCGATTCAAGCACCCCCGCCAACGCCGGCGTAACCGTAAAGATTCCGGTGTACATGCCGGCCGCCAAGCCTGTTTCCATTGCAAAATATTTGGCAGCAAAAAACGCCGCAATCACCCCGGCAACAATAATCCCAAGGGTAAACATATTATCGCGCATGCCCGATTTTTTCATCACCGAAAAGAACGTCGGGCCAAGCGCCAAACCGGTCGTATACACAAATAGCAGCAAGCCTAATGTATGCACGAGCGACGGCAACGCCAGCCGATCATCCCACGCGCTCAGGGCAATACCGGCGAACAACGCGCCCGCCACGCCCAGCGAAAAGTTCCCGATTTTAACACGCCCCAGCACATAACCTGCCGCGACAATAATAAATAGTGTTAATAGTGGATTGTTTATTAGAGTTTCCGTCATAGTAATTAGTATTATACCACATTTGATATACTTTTACACACTCTAGTCTCTCGTTCTACAAATATCCTGACTTACCATACGCCAGGAACCGTTAGAGCAAGTAAGCATTGACTTTTGTAAAATTTTTGCTATAATATATACCATACCTGACGGCAACCCCGCCACGCAGGACTGAACCTAGGAGTTAGCATGAACATCAACGATTTCGCCCGTTTGCTGGAACATTCCACCACCGAGACCTTTTGGGAAAACCTTGGGGTCACACAGGAAGAATTCGACCAGCACGTCGCCAGCGGCGGTCACATCCCCGCAGAAATCCGCGAAGAAGCCGCCCGTCGGCAGCAGGAGCACTTTGGTGCGCATCAGCCACCACAGTCGTGGCCTCCGCGCCTGACGGCCGCCTGACCTCATCTAGGCCCGCCAGCCCGCACTCACTTTTTACAAGTGCCGTGCGCGGCTGGCGCTTTACTGCCACGCCATACCCTAGTTCAATTCGCAAGCATTATTGCAAGTTGCCGCTATTTTCGTTACAGTAGGAAAGATATGGCAAAAAACCTTGTAATTGTAGAGAGCCCTGCAAAGGCAAAAACCATCGAAAAGTACCTTGGTAAAGACTTCAAGGTGCTTTCGAGTGTGGGGCACATTCGCTCAATAGTTAAAAAAACCAAAGACGGCACGCCGCCGATCGATGTTAAAAATGGCTTTAAAACCACCTACGAAGTTGATTCAGAAAAGAAAAAGGTCGTAGCAGAACTGCGCAAAGCCGCCAAAGACGCCGACACGATTTACCTCGCAACCGACCCCGACCGCGAAGGAGAGGCGATTGCATGGCATTTGTGCGAAGTATTAAAACTCGACCCAGCCACCACCAAGCGCATTACCTACCACGAAATATCGAAGTCTGCAGTTGAGCAGGCACTGAAAGACGCTCACACAATTGACATGAGCATGGTTCGCGCCCAGCAAGCGCGCCAAATTTTGGACCGCTTGGTTGGGTTTGAACTAAGCCCGGTCGTGTGGCAAAAAGTGCCTGGCGGTAAATCAGCCGGCCGTGTACAAAGCCCAGCAGTGCGATTGCTAGTGGAGCGCGAGCGGGAAATTACCGCCTTTGAAGGCGCCAGCCAGTTTAAAGTAACGGCACTGTTTTTGCACGAGGGCGAAGAATTTAAGGCAGAACTAAAGCCACGTTTTGACACCGAAGCTGAAGCGAAAGACTTCCTCGAAAGCCTAAAAGGCGCCGATTTTACCATCAGCGACGTTACCAAAAGCCCCGGCACGCGCAACCCGGGCGCACCGTTTACCACCAGTACCTTGCAGCAAGAAGCCAACTCAAAAATCGGCATGAGCTCGAAGGCAACCATGGGCGCAGCGCAAAAACTGTATCAGTCCGGTAAAATCACCTATATGCGAACCGACAGCGTCAACCTCAGCGGCCAAGCCATCGCCGCAGCGGCCAACTATATTAAAGGGGCCTTTGGCGAAGAATACAGCCAAGTTCGCAAGTTCAAAACCAAAAATGCCAGCGCGCAAGAAGCCCACGAAGCGATTCGCCCAACCGACATTTCTGTTGAAAGCGTTGGCGGCACCGAACAGCGCCTCTACGACCTAATTCGTCGCCGCACACTCGCCAGCCAAATGGCGCCAGCTAAACTAGAAAAAACCACCGCAACTATCACCATTTCTACGCGCAAAGAAGTCTTCGAAGCCAAAGGCGAAGTGATCGTCTTTGACGGATTCTTGAAAGTATACGGCGGCGGCAAAGAAGAAATCTTGCCAAAACTTGCCACCGGCAACGTGCTGGAAAACAAGCACGCCGAAGCTCGCCAAGTATTTGCCCGCCCACCAGCGCGCTACACCGAAGGTAGCTTGGTCAAAAAACTCGAAGAACTCGGTATCGGCCGCCCAAGCACCTACGCCACCATCATCGACACTATCCAAACCCGCGGCTACGT
>CAMEGH010000060.1 GCA_945916045.1 uncultured Candidatus Saccharibacteria bacterium | reverse complement strand
AATGCTTTGACAATCAAAGACACATTGAGCGAATTTAACATTGAAGTGGAAATGGAAGACGCCAACGTGGGGCCAAAGGTGACGCAATACACATTGCGCCCGCCAAGTGGCGTAAAGTTGACACGTATTACGGCGCTCGAAACCAATATCGCGCTGAATTTGGCGGCACAAAGTTTGCGTATTGAAGCGCCAATTCCGGGGCAAAAAGCGGTTGGTATCGAAGTGCCAAACGTGCGCGCAGCTGATGTGCGTTTGCGCGCAATTCTTGATTCGTCGCAGTGGAAAGGTGGCAAACAGCCGCTGAGTTTTGCGATCGGCAAGGATATTTCTGGCCAGGCGACGATTGGCGAATTGAATAAAATGCCACACCTTTTGATTGCGGGGCAGACCGGTTCGGGTAAGTCGGTGATGATTAATACGTTGCTGACGAGCTTGCTCTATCGCAACAGCCCGAGCGAAATGAAGCTGATTTTGGTGGATCCAAAGCAGGTAGAAATGGCGCCGTACGAAGATATTCCGCATTTGCTGACCCCAGTTATTAACGAACCAGAAAAAACTATCAGCGCCCTAAAATGGGCGGTGAACGAAATGGAGCGCCGCTACAAATTGCTCGCCGAAGAAAAGGTGCGCGAAATTGAAAGTTATAACAAGCGCTTGCGCCAACGTGGTCACAAAATTTCGGTTGAAGATGAAGATGGCAACGTGCAGCAACACGAAGAGGGAACGATGCCGTATATTGTAGTGGTGATTGATGAGTTGGCCGATTTGATGATGTTGGCGGCGCGTGATGTTGAAGCGCTGATTGTGCGTTTGGCGCAAAAAGCACGTGCGGTGGGGATTCATTTAGTGCTGGCAACGCAGCGCCCAAGCGTCGATGTTATTACTGGGCTAATTAAGGCGAATGTCCCGGCGCGTATTGCCTTTACGGTGGCAAGCCAAGTAGATAGCCGCACGATTCTAGATGTGGCTGGTGCAGAAAAATTGCTCGGCCAAGGTGACATGTTAATGAAAACCGCTCAAATGGGTAAGCCAAAACGTGTGCAGGGCGCCTGGGTAACCGATGAAGAAGTGTTGAAGATTACCGATCATTTGCGCATGCAGTCTGCACCGCAATACAACGACGAAATTGTGGCGCAACCAGTGCAGCTTGGCGGCAAGGGTGGCGTGGTAATGGACTTTGACAGTGGTAGCAGTGATGATATGTACAAAGATGCCGTGCGCGTGGTGGTAGAAAATAAAAAAGCCAGCGCCAGCTTGTTGCAGCGCCGTTTGCGCGTTGGCTATGGCCGCGCATCGCGTTTGATTGATGAGATGGAAGAACAAGGCGTAATCGGTCCAGCTAACGGCGCCCGCCCACGCGAAGTATTGATTTCGAGTTTGGACGATTTGCAAGGGGAGGAGTAGGGTTCTCCTTTTTGCGTACTCTGATGCATGAAGCACGATTACTCTAAGATTGAGAAATGTTATGAATCAGCAATATCCACAAATGATACACAAAGAAGCAGTTGGTTGCTGCAAATTCTGAGCAAATCAGATTAGGAAGGATGGGGTGGATTTGCTATGTACGGATTACGGAGCGGCTGTTGGCGTATTGGATCAGCTTGAGTGAATTGTAATTTACAGAGGAGACGCGCAACTAGACGCGCATAAGATAATCTGCTATAATTACATCTGTTATTAACCTGCTGTATGTGTCAAATAGAACACATACATCCAAAACGGATTCCAGAGGAGGAAATCGAGTGAAAGAGTACGAACTAACCGTTCTTATTCACCCCGACCTTGAGGCTGATATCGAAACACCACTGAAAAAAGTGCGTGATCTCGTGGCCAAGGCTGGCGGTGAAATCGTAACAGAAGAAAACTGGGGGAAGAAAAAACTTGCCTACCAGATCAACAAAGAAAATTTTGCGGTCTACGTAAATATGGATGTGAAACTTCCAGCTGACGCGCCGCTGAAAGTTAGCAATGTATTGAACATTACTGATGAAGTATTGCGTTACTTGCTGGTAACTGTCGACGAAAAAGGTCGTGCGGCGTTAGCAGAAGACGCGAAAAAAGCCAGCGAACGCGCTGCACGCTCGGAAGAAGCGTAACTACATCAACTTTTTGTAATAGGGAATAAGAGGGGAAGTACCGGAGCGCGCGAGGGCACGCATACGGGCAAAACGATATGGCACGAGGTATCAATCAAGTAATACTAATGGGTCGCCTAACACGAGATCCTGAAATGCGCACGACGCAAAGCGGTCGCTCTGTTTGTAGCTTTAGCTTGGCAGTTGACCGTGGTGGGCAAGATGACCAGGCGGACTTTTTCGACGTAACAGCGTGGGAAAAAACCGGTGAATTGGTAAACCAGTATCTTTCGAAGGGACGCCGCGCGTTGGTGCAAGGCCGTCTTCGCCAAGATAGCTGGGAAGATAAAGATACCGGCAAGCGCCGTAGCCGCGTGGAAGTGGTTGCATTTGATGTAACGTTCCTTGACGGCCCTGGCGGTGAAGGCGGTGGGCAGTCATCTGGCGGCGGTTCGCGTTCAAACAACAGCGCACCAGCGAAAGATGAGCCAATCGACGACAAGCCAATCGACCTCTCTGAAATTCCATTTTAATTAACTACGGAGACCAATTATGGCAAAACGAATGAAACGAGACACCCCAGCATATTTTGATTACAAAGATGCAAAAACTTTGCTACGATTTATCGATAGCTACGGCAAGATCGAGCCAGCATCACGCACCGGTTTGAGCGCAAAACAACAGCGCCAACTCACCGTTGCTGTAAAGCGCGCTCGCCACTTGGCACTACTACCGTTCGTAACAAGTAATTAATACGAATATGTTCCAGCGCATCTACCAAAGGTGCGCTGCTTACATATCCGTACCCACTAAAAAGGAGACAACATGTACCAACCAACTGATTTGAAAAAAGGCGTCGTCTGCCAAATCGACGGAAAGCCCTACCGCGTGATCGAATACGGCCAAAAAGTGATGGGCCGTGGCGGTTCGATTGTGAATGTAAAGCTCAAGAACTTAATTGACGGCAGCGTCATTCCAAAAACCTTTAAAGGCCAGGATAAGATCGCGCCAGCTGAAGTTTCAAACAAGACGGTGCAGTACTTGTACCAAAATGGTGAAAGCTTTAACTTTATGGACCCAGAAAGTTTTGAACAATTTGAACTTTCGGCGGAGATTGTTGATACGGCGGCAGAATACCTGAAGGAGGGCGATGAAATTACATTGCAGTTTTTTGATGGCAATGTGATTAATGTGGAGCTGCCAAAAAACTTGTACCTTGAAGTGACCTATGCCGAAGATGTGGTGAAGGGTGATACCACCAGCAGTGTACTAAAAGATGCCACGCTCGAAACTGGCAAGGTGATTAAAGTGCCAGCCTTCATTAAAACTGGCGATGTGGTGAGCGTTGATACAGCAACTGGCGAATATCGCGAACGTAAAAAATAACAAAATACACGCTCGCAAAAAAGCGTAAGCGGGCGCATAGGGTGGTACACTATGAGTAGCATGAAAAAGCGCTCAACAAACAAAACACACGAAACGGCAGCGTACAAAAAACGACACGCGGCGCGTGTGTGGCGGCATGTGAAGCGGCACGGTTGGTGGATCGGGCTGCTTTTGCTTTTGGCGGGCGCGGTGGTGTTCCAGATGTTGTATCCGGGTGATCGGACGTTGCCGTTGGCGCGATATAATCACGAGCCGTACGGGTTTGTGCCACGGAGCGAACTTGCGACTGACGAGCAAGTTCGGTTTGTGGCTACAAAAATTGAGCTACAGGCGAGCTACGGCAGCGAAGAATTTGAGCTGCGTGAAGCTGGCGCGGAACTGCGCGAAAACGCAACCTTTGCCACGCTGCGCGACTACCCGGACCATATGCGCTGGGTGCCGTTTTCGATATTATTTTACCGCCCAAATGTTACCACGCTACCGGTAGAATTTGCGGATGAGCCGCTGGAAGCGTTTGTGCAGGCGTACGTAAAAGAGCATACTCAAGGCGCGGTTGAAGCGAGTATTGCGATTCAAGACGGTGAAGTTGTGGTAGTGGATGGCAAGCGTGGTCGGTCGATTGACGGCGAAACGTTGCAGGCGGCGATTCGTTCGGCGCGCACGGATACGTCGGGCAAAGTGCGGGTGAGTGTGCCGGAAGAAGGCGTGCAGCCGTCGGCGCGAGCGGCGGATTTGGCGACGGTGCGCAGCCAGGCCGAGGCGATGTTGGCCAAGAAAATTTACGTTACCGTGCCTGGCCGTGATGCGGTGTTTGAACCCGAACGTGAAACGATTGCTAGCTGGCTACGCGTCGTGCAGCAAGACGGCGCGCCGGTGATTGAGTTGGACGGCGAAGCGCTACATAGCTACACCGAATCGGTGAACAGCCAAGTGGCGCAACCGGCGGGTGTGACGCAGGTGGTGGTGACGGACGGCGCGGAAACGTCACGCCAAGAAGGCGCGGCTGGCGAACAAATTAACAGGGGT
>CAMEGH010000059.1 GCA_945916045.1 uncultured Candidatus Saccharibacteria bacterium | reverse complement strand
CTACACATTCAATGTCGAGCTCTTCGCTCAAACGTTCCAAATGTTTATTGATGCCGACTTGCACATCCCATTTGCTTGGGCAGTCTGGGTGGCCGTGGTCTTGCAATTCAAGATAGTAGCGGTCGCCAAAAATGCTTTTGTACCAGCTGGCGATTTTTTTGGCTTCTTCGTAGTTATCAACGCGCAGTTGCTCACCTACTTCACCGCTGGCGCAGGCGCTGAGCGCAATCAACCCTTCGTTGTATTCTTCCAGCAACTCGTGGTCAATACGCGGCTTGTAGTACATACCTTCCAAATTCGCTTTGGTCGAAAGTTGCATCAAATTTTCGTAGCCTTTTTCGTTCATGGCCAACAAAACAAGGTGATAGCGCGCTTTGTCTTTTTGCGGATCGCGATCAGCTCGGCCACGCGCCGCCACGTACGCTTCCATGCCAATAATCGGCTTGATGCCCGCCGCTTTGGCCGATTTGTAAAAATCAATCGTGCCACTCATGGTGCCGTGATCGGTCATCGCCACCGCTTCCATGCCCATTTCCTTAACAGTATTGACCAGATCGGGAATTTTCGTCAAGCCATCAAGCAAGCTGTGGTGTGTATGATTATGCAAATGCACATAATCCGACACCTTTAATTCGCGCCCAATATCCGTTTTTGTGGCTGTTTCTGCACTCCCCATAGTTCTTTCTATTGTAGCGTATTTTGCGCAAAATTTCTGCCCTCACAGCCCAAAACACACAAAACGCCCCGCTTTTTAGGGCGGAGCGTTTTTGCAAATAGTGCGCAGTTAATTTGCGTGACTATTTTTTAAGATCGCGGATCTTCTTTTCAGCAGAATCGCGTATGTCCTCTGCCTTGTGGCGAACATCTTCAGCCGCATCAGCTGCTTGATCTTTCATTTCGCCAGCTTTTTTCTTGATGTCTGCGCGCGTTTCTTTACCGCTCTTTGGAGCTGTAAGAATTCCGGCAACAACACCTGTTACTGCGCCAATCACTGCACCAAGTGCAAATTTACTTCCTTTTGACATGGCTATTTATCCCCTTTGCGTCGTTTAGTAAATATTCCTGTTACTATTTTAGCAGCAATCAGTGGCTTCGTAAAACGGCTTATGCCCGCCATGATCGTACTTGCGTCGTGGGCGGTTTTTTCGGCATCGTCGGCAATGTGTTTAATTTGCTTGCTGATACGAATAAGTAGCACCACCAAAAAGCTCAGCAGCACCAAAAATATCAGCAAAATCACCGAAAGTAAAATCACCAAAATGCCAGCTGCGTCGTCCATATTACGTGAGCCTTTCTACCAAATATTGGTGCAATTCTTCGCCGTATTCGTCGCTTTCAAGTGCGACATCCACCACGGCTTTAATGTATTTAAGCTGGTCGCCCGTGTCGTGCCAAACGCCGTCGATAATGCGCCCGTACACTGCGTCATTTTGGGCGAGCTCGTTAATGCTATCCGCCAAGGTAATTTCGCCGTTTTTGTCGATTTTTTCTTGCGCAATAATTGGCAAAATATCCGGCGTCAGCAAATAGCCGCCAACGCTTGCCAAGTTGCTTGGCGTGTTGGCTTCGCCGGGTTTTTCAATCAATTTTGTAAGCTGATACGCGCCGCTGGTTTGCTCACTTTCAATCGCAGCCATGCCGTATTTATCCGCATCTTTTTTGTCGACTTCAATCAGCGAAATCACTGATTTTCCGGTCGCTTCGTGCGCTTCAAGCAACTGTTTGGCGCGTGGCACCTCAGCACGGAAAAAGTCGTCCGCAAAGAAGACAAAAAACGGTTCGTCGTCGTCAATCAAATGCTGCACATTTAACACCGGTCGAGCGTTACCTTTTGGTGTGCCTTTTTGGCGCACATAAATAAAGTTGGCCATTTCGGCGATTGCTTTGATTTGGTCAGCTTTGTCGTGTTTGCCTTTTTCGCGCAGTTCGGCTTCGAGCTCGTCGCTGCGGTCAAAATGGTCTTCGATCGAGCGCTTGGTCGTGCCGGTCACCATGATAATTTCTGTCACACCAGCGGCCACTGCTTCTTCAACAATCAGCTGAATCACCGGCCGGTCGATGATCGGCAACATTTCTTTTGGCATAGCTTTGGTTTGGGGCAAAAATCGTGTGCCAAGCCCGGCTGCACAAATAATCGCTTTGGTTGGCTTTTTCATGGTTACATCTCCTTTTGGATTTGCGTTAATTTTTCGTAGGCCAAAAGTACCGCCCCGACATCCGACATTTTGACGTTGCGTGCATTTGCAAACAATTCGTCGATCGAAATTGTCACAACGTCTATAAATTCACCGTCATCCGGGTGCGGTTCGGCATTTTGCACGCAGCCGGTCGCTAGGTAGAAATGCGAGCGGTCGTTGGTGTAGGCGTCGGTGCACACCTCGCCCAAATATTCGATATGCGCGGGCGAATAGCCGGTTTCTTCGTGCAGTTCGCGGATGGCGGCGGCTTCTAAATCTTCGCCGTCATCAACCGCGCCGCCCGGGATTTCCTCAAGAACCTTTTCTGGGCCGGGGCGAAATTGCCGCGCGATCACCACGTTATGTTCGGGCGTCAGCGCAATTACCGCGACAGAACTAGAGCCCGGGCGCGAATAGGTCGTGAATTCTTGTTCGTTGCCCGCTGGGTCTTCGAACCATTTTTGCGTCAGCCAGTGCCAGCCGTATTTTTGTTCGTCGTTTTTTCGGGTGCGTGGCCAACTTTGCATTACAATCGCTCCCGAATCAGCTTTTGCGCCAGCGCCGGGTTGGCTTTGCCGCGTGATTTTTTCATCACTTGGCCGACCAAATACCCGATCGCTTTGTCATTTCCGCCCTTAATATCTTCGATCGCCTTGGCGCTGGCGGCGTCGGCCAACACTTCGTTCACTACCTCCGCAATCGCGCCTTCGTCGCTTACCTGCAACAAGTTTTTTGCCTCGGCAATTGCGCGCGGATTATGCTCGCCGGCGTACAATTCTTTAAAAATTTCTTTCGCGCCGTTTGAAGAAATCTCCGCCGCATCGATCATTTTGGCAAGTTCGATCAATTCGCTCGCTTGCACATCTTCGTGAATCGCGTCAACTTTGTCGTCCGCCGAATTGCTTCCAAGCCCGCTCGCAAACAAATTTGCAATCCGAACCGCAGCGCCGTCACCCGCCTGCGTTTGCACTTCGAGCACCAACATTGCGTGTTTTTGCACGCCAAGCAGCGCGTTCACCACCGACGTATCAAGCCCAAGCGGTGCCCACGCGTCGCGATACACTTGCGGCAATACCGGCATATCTGCCTGAATTTTGGCGACTTCTTCAGTCGTTAGTACAATCGGCGGAATATCCGCATCGGGCATGTAACGGTAATCTTGCGCGTCTTCTTTGCTGCGCTGGCTCGTGGTGGCTTGCGTGTCGTCATTCCAACCACGCGTTTCTTGCACCACGCGCTCGCCACTTTCAAGCAAATCAACCTGGCGTTTAAACTCGTATTCAGCGGCGCGCTCAACACTGCGGAACGAGTTAAGGTTTTTTACCTCAGCACGTTTCCCAAGTTCTGTTGCGCCTTTTTTGGCGACCGAAATATTTACATCAAAGCGCATGTTGCCATGGTACAAATCGCCATGCGTAACACCCGCATACGTCATACGGCGGTACAACTCGGTTGCGTACGCGCGAGCTTCTTCGGCCGAATGAATGTCCGGTTCAGACACAATTTCAATCAGTGGCGTGCCGGCGCGGTTCAAATCGACCAAGCTGTGGTCGCCGTGATGCGTCAATTTGCCGGCGTCTTCTTCCATATGTGCGTGATGAATTCGCACATTCACCGTGCTGCCGTCTTCTAATGGAACTTCCACGATGCCCGGGCCAATAATTGGCTGGTACATTTGCGTGGTTTGGTAGCCCTTTGGCAAATCTGGGTAAAAATAATGTTTGCGATCAAACCGGCTTTCAAGCGCAATCTCGCTACCCAGTGCCGCGCCCGCTTTTACCGCCAACACGACTGCTTCGCGGTTCAACACCGGCAACATTCCCGGCAGCGCAAAATCCACCGGACTAACATTTGCATTCGGTTCAGCAAAGCGCGAATCGTTATCCGCCGCGCTAAATAATTTTGTCTTAGTCGCCAATTGCACGTGACACTCCACGCCAATTGTCATCTGGTATTCGTCATACACACTCATTAAATTGCTCCTAAATCTTTCAGCCCTTGCTTGAATCCTGCCAGCGCGCGGCGCACAGTATTGTAATCCACTTTTACGTCAGTTTCATGCGCGATACGATTGCGCAATTTGTGCGATGCCCACACCGCGTTTGCGTTCGAAAGCGACGGCGTGGCGCTTTTGAGACGCTCCCCCATCGTTTGACCTTTGTAATTTGCGTCTTTGAGTGCCGCATCAAGCAACTTATCTGCATTAAGCACCGCCAAATGTTGCGACGATTCGTTGTCTTTTTTGAGCGAACCTTCCACTTGCATCCATTTTGAGCGGTATTTTTCTTTGTCGAGCTGTTTTTGGCCGCGCGTCACAATCGCCAGCAAAATTG
>CAMEGH010000058.1 GCA_945916045.1 uncultured Candidatus Saccharibacteria bacterium | reverse complement strand
TTGCTGAACCTGCGTGTTGAAGCCGTGCCAACGCTGTACGGGCAAGACGTGGTGATGCGTTTGTTTAACTTCGACACGGCGCAGCTGAACCTTGATTTGCTGAATATCGCCGCCAAAGAACGCCGCGAAATCGACGAAGTGGTGCGCCACCCGCGCGGTATGTTGCTGATGGTCGGGCCGACTGGTAGCGGTAAGTCGACCACACTTTATAGTATTTTGAACGCGCTCAATACCGAAGATCGCAAAATTATCACCCTAGAAGATCCGGTCGAAAACAGCATTCCGGGCATTACGCAAATTCCGATTGATACGACGAGCGGTAGTAAATTTGCGGACGGACTTCGATCGGTACTGCGCCTTGACCCTGACGTTGTGATGGTAGGTGAGATTCGTGACGAAGAAACCGCCAAGACAGCGATTCAGGCATCGATTACGGGGCACTTGGTGCTAAGTTCATTCCACGCCAATTCTACCAGCGCGGCGTTTAGCCGTATGATTGATATGATTGGCCAAAACCCGATTTTTAGCTCGGCGGTGCGGCTGCTAATTGCACAGCGTTTGGTGCGCAAATTGTGGGACGAAAGCAAGCAAGAATACGAGCCGGATGAAGCCACTCGCGCGTGGGTGAAGCAAGTGCTAAAAGGCATTCCGCCAGAGGTAGATTGCCCAGATTTGGATACATTTAAACTGTGGCGACCAGTGCCAACGCCAGAAGTGCCATTTGGTTTTAAAGGTCGTGTGCCAGTGATGGAGCAAATGGTCGTGAACGAAGAAATTCAGAAGTTTTTGCGCGGCGACGTAACTGACGTGCACACCGAAGCGATTGAGGCGGTGGCAAAACGGCATGGCATGATTACGCTGATGCAGGCGGGCGTTTTGGCGGCGTTGCGTGGTGAGACAACGCTTGAAGAAGTGAATAAATCGATTTAAGGTGTACATAATAAAAACCGCGTTCCGTTGTGAGCGCGGTTTTTACGTGGATGCTTTTAGCGGATCACATCGGCAATGCTTGGTACGAGCCGCTCATCAAGCACGCTTGGAATCACCATATCAGCGGTCGGTGTTTCGACTAAGCTAGCAATCACTTCGGCGGCGGCAATTTTGTGCTGGTCGGTAATCTTTTTTACGCCGTTATCGAGCGCCCCGCGGAAAATACCAGGGAAGGCGATGGCGTTATTAACTTGGTTTGGCAAGTCGCTGCGGCCAGTGGCAACAATGGCTGCGCCGGCTTGCTTGGCGACGTCGGGCATGATTTCTGGGATGGGGTTGGCGAGGCCAAACACAATGGCGTCCGCGTTCATAACGGCAATATCTTTGGGCGAAAGCATATCCGCCTTCGAAATACCGATCACAATATCGGCGCCGTGCAAAGCGTCGTGGAGCGATTGCGGCGCGTCACCTTCACGCGAAGCGTAGCTAGCCAGGCGCTGTTTATGTTCGTTCAGGTCGGTGCGATCAGTGGTGATAACACCTTTCGAGTCAACCGTTACGATGTTTGGTTGTGCGTACAGATACAATAAATCCGCAATCGCTACCCCGGCAGCACCTGCGCCAATCAACACAATTTTGCAATCAGCCAAGTTTTTACCCGTTACTTTCATGCTGTTGATAAGCCCGGCCAAGGTAACTACCGCTGTGCCGTGTTGGTCATCATGAAAAACAGGAATGTCGAGCTCTTCTTTCAAGCGACGCTCAACTTCAAAACAGGTAGGCGCAGCAATATCTTCAAGGTTAATGGCGCCAAAGCTTGAGTGAATGGCTTTGATCGTGCGGATAATTTCTTCTGGCTCGTGTACGTCTAGCGTAATCGGCACACTGTCGATATCGGCAAAATACTTAAATAGGAGACCTTTACCTTCCATCACCGGCATGCTGGCGCGCGGCCCAATATTGCCCAGGCCAAGCACAGCGGAACCATCGCTAATCACCGCTACAAGGTTATTCGTCCAGGTGTATTCCGGCAGGCGCGTTGGGTCTTTGGCAATGGCGCGGCTTACTTCGGCCACACCAGGGCTGTAATATGCGCTGAGCGTGTCTTTATCGAGCGTGCGCTCATCCCGCAAACGCGTCGTCAATTTGCCCTTATATTTTTTATGAAGATCGAGTGCAAGTTTGTTGTAGTCCATAGCTTTATTATACCATTTGTATGTTGCGTCTTGGCCTCTTCCAAAACCCACAAAACTATGCTATAATCAACGATTGATTGTATATATTAGAGTAAGCGCCGAGGCGCGATAGGTGTGGAGCCGCAGGGATACAACTGCGTGGCCAGCCAACATCGACGTCGGACACCAAGAGGATAATTAAAATGAGTTTTTCACTAATTCAAAAAGTAAACGACGAGCAAAAAAAGCACGCGGTTGTTGACGTACGTAGCGGCGACACTGTACGTGTGCACCAAAAAATTAAAGAAGGCAACAAAGAACGTGTGCAGATGTTTGAAGGCGTGGTAATCCGCACCGACAACAAAAAAAGCCACACCGCACGTGTGACGGTGCGTAAAGTTGCCAGCGGTATTGGTGTTGAAAAGAGCTTCTTGCTCCACAGCCCATTGGTAGAAAAAATCGAAATCGTTCGTCGTAGTAAAGTGCGCCGTAACTTCCTTAGCTTTTTGCGCCAACGTAGCGGTAAGAGCGCTCGCCTAAAGGCAGTAAAGTTTGATCGTGAAGCGGTAAACACTCTTCCAGAAGCGCCAAAAGCAGAGGCTCCGAAAGAAGAAGCTGCAAGCGACGAAAAGTAGTCGTTACAAAATACAAAAAAACACCTCGTTCAACGCGAGGTGTTTTTAATAATGGTGCTGGGACGGGTTGTCGAATCCGTGCGCAATATCCACGTAGGTATTCTTTTCCATTGTGGTCTGGCCTTCTTTTTAGTAGGGTCGAGCTCGGTTGAGCTTGAAACTACTATACTACAGCTACTAAAAATGTCAAGGTTCTTGGGCTGAATCTTATCTTAAGTTGCAGCACTATTCGTATCCGGCAGTTTAGACGTGAGTGAAAAGCCTGTGGTTATTTTGCGGCGAATATGGTAAGCTGAGGGGGTCTACATCTAGAGTGAATCTCCGCACACGGGGCTTTTGAAGTAATTTCATATGCAAACGGGCAGCCATTGCGCGAGTATGGAATTAGTTCTTTGCTCTAGGTGTAGACAGCCAAATAGTAATGGCTGTCCTTTTTTATGGGCGGCGAATGAGAGGAGCTCGTAAATGAGTAAAGATGAAAATAGCAAAAGCGGTTTTGCAACAGCAGCGCTTGTTTTAGGTATTATTGGGGTTGTACTGTCGTTTATCCCTATTATAAATAACGCAGCGTTTATTCTTGGTGCGCTTGCATTGATTTTTGCTATTGTGGCGCTCGTGAAAAAGAAGAGTGTTGCGATGGCGGTTGTGTCCCTGGTGCTTGCGATCGCTTCAATGGGCATTACTCTTGCGATGCAGAAGTCGTTCAGCGATGCAATGGATGATGTGGGTGAAGAGGTTAGCCAATCATTTGACGATATGACAGGAGATAATACTGAGGCGATTCTAGAAAATGACGTTCAAGTGGACCTTGGTACATTTTCGGTAGTAGCTGACGAGTATGGATTGACTGAAACTGTGCTTCCCGTGAGTATTCAGAACACTACTGATGAGCAAACTTCTTTTAGTATCCAGATTGAAGCTGTCGACGCTGAAGGCAAGCGACTTCAGGATGACACGATCTATGCTAACGACCTAGGCGCTGGTCAGTCGCAAGATTTTAAGGCGTTCCAGTTTGTTCAAAGCGATTTGCATGAAGCATTGCAAAGTGCTACGTTCAATATCGTTTCTGTTTCAAAGATGTAAAGAGATACTTGACAAGAAGCTGTGGCAAGTTCCGCGGCTTCTTTTTTATTGCTACAATAAAGACATGATTCTTGGAATAGACGAAGCTGGCCGCGGGCCATGGGCAGGGCCGTTGGTGGTTGGCGCGGTGGTGCTTGGCGGCGCGGAAATTGACGGGCTGACGGATAGCAAAAAGCTTACAAAAAAGAAGCGCGAGCTGCTTGAGCCGCTCATTTACGACATAGCCCTGGGCGTTGGCCTGGGCTGGGTGAGCGCTGCGGAGCTGGATGAAATTGGTATGAGTGCGGCGTTGCGGCTTGCGACAATTCGCGCCGTACAAGAAATCACCTGCACGTATGACGAAATTATTATCGATGGCACGGTGAACTTTTTAAAGGAAACCGGCAAGGGTAAATATGTTAAAACCATGCCAAAAGCCGATTTGCTGATTCCGAGTGTGAGTGCAGCGTCGATTGTGGCGAAAGTGGCGCGCGATAGGTATATGACTGAGTATGGCGAGAAGTTTCCGGACTATGGATTTGCTAGCCATGCAGGGTATGGTACGGCGAAGCATCGGGCGGCGATTGAGGTGCACGGTGTAACGCCGGAGCATCGGTTGAGTTTTGCGCCGCTTGCGAAGTACGCTGTAGGGCCGCTCGCCAACAAATCGACGGAAAGTCGAAGCCTTCAAAGTGAAGAGTCGGCGAATTCTCGCCCCACCACTAAATCTCTTGGCGATGCCGCCGAATCCAAAGTCGCCGCTCAGCTCGAAAGTGACGGCCATGTGGTGTTTGCGCGTAATTGGCGCACAAAGTTTTGCGAGATTGATATTGTTTCAATAAAAGACGAT
>CAMEGH010000057.1 GCA_945916045.1 uncultured Candidatus Saccharibacteria bacterium | reverse complement strand
GCTACTTCCGGCACGATTGTTACCATCATAAACACCACGACCAAAATAATCACCAACAGCACAATTGCCGGATACACCATCGCTCCGCGCACGCGGCGCATAATTGTTTGATCTTTTTCTTGCTGGGCGGCAATACGATGCAGCGCCACGTCCAACGTACCGGACAACTCGCCCGCTCGCACCAGCGCAATAAATACTCGGCTAAACGTTTCTGGATGGCGCGCAAACGAATCGCCAAGCGACCGCCCGCCTTCCACTGAAACAATAATATCGCGAACTACATCGCGCATTTTTGGATTGTTCGTTTGCTCAACCACCGTATGTAAACTTTGCGCCAGCGGCAACCCGGCTTCAATCAATGTGGCAAGCTGGCGGCTAAATACCACCTTATCCTTCATTGTAATACGCTGGAAAAATCGCGCAATCGAACCGCCTTCATGTACCTCGCGAATATCCAGCGGCACCAATCCTTGCGCGGTTAATACCTTCGCAGCAGCGCGTTCAGATTCTGCTTGCACAACCGACTTTATTACTTCTCCCGATGTCGACTCTTTCGCCGTATAGGAAAATTTTTGCATCGACTAGCCTCGCATAAGTCTTTCAAATTCGCTCAGGTCAACTGCATAATTGCGTGCTTCGTCGTACGTAACAACCCCTGATTGCACCAAGCTCGCCAATGTACGATCCATCGTCTGCATACCTTGGTCGGCGCCTGTTTGAATCACCGCGTCAAGCTGATGGCTCTTGCCTTCACGAATAATATTTCGCACCGCTGGGTTTGCTACCAAAATTTCTGCCGCCACTACGCGACCACCTTCTACTGCTGGTACCAATCGCTGGCTACAAATTCCCATCAAGATGTTAGACAATTGCGCACGAACTTGCGGCTGCTGATGTGGCGGGAAGACGTCGATCATACGGTCGATACTTTGCGCCGCTGAATTTGTGTGGAGTGTCGCAAATACCAAGTGGCCGGTTTCGGCAATTGTAATCGCGGCAGAAATCGTTTCAAGGTCACGCATCTCACCAATCAACACAACGTCTGGGTCTTGGCGAAGGCTTGAACGCAGCGCCGCACTAAATGAGTACGTGTCGTAGTGAATTTCACGCTGTGCCACCATCGATTTTTTGCTATTATGCGTAAACTCGATTGGGTCTTCGATCGTAATAATATGGTGCGCGCGCTCGGTGTTAATTTTATCGATAATCGCCGCAAGCGTGGTTGATTTTCCGCTCCCGGTTGGGCCCGTCACCAGCACCAGTCCACGTGGATATTCGGCAAATTTTGAGATAACCGGCGGCATACCAAGCTCGGTAATCGTCTTTACTTCATTTGGAATCAGACGAAGTGACGCCGCCAAATTGCCGCGTTCATGAAACGCGTTGACACGAAAACGCCCCATCGTGCCAAACGCAAAACTAAAGTCAAATTCTTTATCTTTGGCAAGCACCTGCTGCTGGTCTTCGTCCAAAATCGCAAACACCAAACGTTCTACGGTCGCTTCGTCCAGCGCTTCAGAACCTGGCAGCGGCACGAGCGATCCATCAATACGCAACATTGGCGGCAACGCTACCTGCAAGTGTAAGTCGCTGGCTTTTTTGCGCACGACTTCTTCTAGTAAAATTTCGATTCGTAATTCTTGATTTGTCATATTGTTCTCCTACACCGTTACGCGGTTGACTTCCTCTAATGTTGTAATACCGTTTAATGCTTTTAAGTAGCCGTCTTGTTTCATTGTAATCATTCCTTGTTCGATTGCTAAGCGTTGAATTTCGGCGCTGGTTGCTCGTTTAGTAATCAGCCCCTGGAGCTCTTCTGAAACATCCATCACCTCGTATAATCCAGCTCGCCCAGAGTAGCCGCCCGGTGCGGTCGGTGAATCTTTACCGCGGTATAAATCGTACTCGGGTCGATTCGCGTACGGCAAGCTGTCGTGCCCGAGCGCCTGACAGTAGCGCACCATATCTTCTTGCGTGCGCGGCAGCAAATGGTTGACTGTTTCGTGAATCGCCTGCGTTTCAATTTCAGACGATTTATACGCCGTACGATCACTGGCGTTACGGCGTACTAAGCGCTGGCCAATTACTGTATTTACCGTGCTAGCAATCAAGAACGGCTCAATTCCCATGTCTAGCAAGCGTGGCAATACACCTGCAGCGCTGTTGGTGTGAAGCGTACTAAATACCAAGTGTCCGGTCAGCGCAGCTTGCACCGCCAAATTAGCGGTTTCGCTGTCGCGAATTTCCCCCACCATCACAATGTCTGGGTCTTGGCGCAAAATCGAACGGAGGCCGTCTGCAAACGTTAGGCCGACCGCCGTGTTTACCTGAATTTGGTTCACGCCGCTCATTTTATATTCGACCGGGTCTTCCAACGTCACGATATTCACCGATTCATCTTTAAGTTCTTTAATCAGCGCATACAAACTGGTAGTTTTCCCGCTACCAGTCGGCCCACTGGTAAGCACCATGCCGTTTGGCCGGCGCATACCTTTACGGATGGTGCGCAGCGCGTGCCCCATATAACCCATTTCTTCCAGGTTAAAGGAATCACCTGATTTATCCAGCAAACGAATCACTACTTGCTCGCCCCAAATCACCGGGCTAATTGCAATACGCAAATCGACTTCTGTGCCAGAAACATTCACGCCGAACTGCCCATCTTGCGGTACGCGGTGTTCGTCAATCTTTAATTCAGACAAAATCTTGATGCGGCTTACTAGCGCTGGTTCAATACTTTTCGGCAGTTTCATGACCGCACGCAGCACACCATCGATACGGAAGCGAATCAGCAACACGTCTTCGAGCGGTTCAATATGGATATCGCTGGCACGATTCTTCACCGCGTGTTCCAGAATAGTACTCAGCGCGCGGCTAATCGGCGAATCTTGCGCGATGGTTTTGATGTTCTCTGTCAGTTCTGACGCGCTTTCATTTTCCGACACTTCAGCAGCGTCGTCCACAGCACTTAGGTCGGCTTTGTACTGCCCCAAAATATGGCGAATACTTGATTCCGACGCCATAAACACCTTGATTGGGCGCTGAATGACGTTCGACAAATAATCAACCGCCTGTACGTTATTGGCATCAATCATCGCCACCGCCAAACGGTTTTGCACCTCTGCAAGTGGCACCGCCATAAAGCGCTCAGCAATATCCGGACTCAGCAACGAAAGAACATCTTGGCTGGCAGTAGAATTCAGCAAATTCACATACGGCACGCCCGATACAAACGCAATTGCATGCGTCAGCAATTCATCGTCAATAATATTGCGCTCGGTCAGCACCACCACCAATTGGCGATTCGTACGATCCGCCTCGGCCTGGCATTCCGCAATAACGCGCGCCGAAACCAGCCCCTCCGAAGTGAGGACATCTTTGAGTTTTTCTTGTAGTGTAGCAGTTAATAATGATGACATAGGTTACTCCGTTGGGCTTTCGTCTGGGTTTTGATTTTCTACATAGACCTCAACGGTTGGGTTGATGGCGCGAAGGTTGAAAATACGGTGCGTCGGTTTAGCAAGTTGGCGATCAATTTCTTCGACTTCTTCGATGGTGGTAGATTGCTTTATTTTGCCTCCTAGGAGTGCGTTCACCACTAGAAAAGTCAGCAGCGCCGCCGCGGCAGCAATCAAGACAATCGTTAGAATTTCGGTTCGTTTCATCGTTGCGACTCCTCTCGCAGCGTTAACTCAAGGTCTGCCGGCGGGAAATAATACGCTACCCCTGTAATTTGGAGTGACACGCGGTTGCCTTGCGTTATGCCAGAAACACTTGTTAGCGAAAACGCGCGCACTGAGCGTTCTAGCCGCTGCAAAGCTTGGCGCAGCGCGCTCGGGCTGCCAGAAAGCGTTGCCGAAAAACCAACCTGCTGCAGCGAAGTATCGAGTGAATCTTCCATCACACCCCCTGCTGGATCCACCGAAAGTGCATCAATCCGCACACCCGGTGCTTCTTCAAAAATACGCTGCTGCAGCGACGCGCCAAGTGCCAAACGGTTTTCGTCGGCCGGCATCGCATCAAGAATAGTTTGCAGCGCTGATGCTTCTTCGTTCGGGCGCACCAAACGTAGTTGCTCGTTCGTATCAAGCTGGCGAATGTCCGCCTTCAAATCAGGTGCAACGTCAATATTATGGCGCAGCGTTGCCAGCGTTTCGCTTTTTTGGCGCAACACCGATTGGTTAAACACCGCCGCCTGCACCAACATCACCGAAACAACCGCCACAGCACTCACCACCGAGGCCGCACCAGCCACCCAATACACAACGCTCTGCCGCACCTTGGCGGTAGAAGTGCGCTTACGAGCAAATTGTTCGGTACGCTTTGGCATTATTCGTCCCCCTTTTGCTCGTCGGTTGTCGCAAATAACGACTGTGGTAGTCGCGTATACGAATCCGTCACATTGCCACGATCAAGCCCACGAATGCGCAGCATATCAATCGTTTGATTAAACAACAGCGGGTCATACACAAAATCAATCCTAAAACTCACACTTTCACGCGCAGTATTGCCATCGCGCGCCAGCACCATATTCGAAAGTTGCACGTCCGATGCAACCAGCACAGACTCTTCATCATCGTGGCGAGTTAGCGGCGAATCGCTAAATTCATTTGGCAGTGCGTCTTCCTCTGGAGCAAGATAAAATAACTGCATTCCTTC
>CAMEGH010000056.1 GCA_945916045.1 uncultured Candidatus Saccharibacteria bacterium | reverse complement strand
ATATCGTTGAAAACATAAATCACAAGCTTAGTGCTGAGGGGCGCGTTGCTAATCCAGTTGAGGTAAGTGAGCAAGCTGATTCGATTCGCCAGGGCGCTAAGGCGCTTTTTGATAGTTATGCCGACCCAGATGGGAGAATGGCTAGCGGTGAGGGTGTGCCAGCATTGGATGCACATGTCTTAGAGGGTGGCACCGTGTGTGTTGCCGGTTCCTCTACTGTTGGTTTTGATTTGGAGAAATAAAACCTGAAATCACAAGATAAACTAAAGGCTATCGCCATCACGGTGATAGCTTTTAATTTATAGGAATAATTGGCGCTGGGTCAACTGCTTTGCCATTGGAACGTCCGCCTTCCCAAATTTCGAAGTGCAAGTGAGCGCCAGTACTCTGGCCATTATTCCCTATCAGGCCAATCTCTTCACCGCCGCCAACTTTGTCACCTTTGCTTACAAGAACGCCATGGTTCCACATGTGGCCGTACACAGTATCCACTTGTTTACCGTCAGCTTCGTGTTGAATAATAATCCAGTTACCGAATCCATCCGCTGGGCCGGCTTCAATCACCTCGCCGTCGCGCGCGGCGTAAATTGGTGTTCCTTCTGGGCCGGCAAGGTCAACGCCGCGGTGTTCTGTACCCCAGCGTGGGCCAAACGGGCTGGTAAAAGTGGTGGCGCTTTCGTCGGTTGGGTACACCCATTCACCGGTTATGCCAGTACTGTCGTCGCTGCCAGCTGTTGCATCGTCTTCTTCCATCCCCTCTTCGACCTGCATATCCATATGGAAGAGTGTGTAGATGTCATACTGTGGGGGGCGGCAGCGGTCTTTCATGATACTGTCGCCTACCCATCCTCTCCTGTCTTCGAATGTCCCCCCGTTAGGATTGTCACCTGGTTTACACGCATTACTGCGCAAACACTCACGCCCGTCACTTACATACTCACTGTCTATTATACCGATACCAATTCGGTCAAATATCGGTTCATCGCCTGTACTGTCGGTGTCGGCAACGCCAAACGGTACAGTGCGCCCATCATCTGGGCCATAGCGGCAGTAGCGATACCAATGGGCATAGGTGCGCACGTCACGCTCCGGGTTATACTCTTCTTCCTGGAGAAGTTCTGCGTCGCGCAGTGGTGGTGGCAAAAATTCTGTCGTATCATCGGCAGTAAGTGACGCTTGCGCAAGGTCGACGCTGCTACTACCTGGATTGTAACTGGCAAGTTTTTCGCTCGGGGTGTTGAGTGGCACGCCAAGGTACGCTAGTGTATCGTCGTCTGGGCGAAGCACCTCTGCAACCTGCTCGTTTAGTGTGGTGTGTTCGGTAGAACGTGGGTATACATCTGGTGTTGGGGTAATTTCGTTCAAGTTTGGCTGCTCTCCGTAGTTAGCTGCGCCAATTTCTTCGGCACTTACACGGTTGTTGTGTAGATTCTCCATTGTTTGGCGATCCTTAATTGGTGCGCCAGATTGACCGTCCGCCTGCGCGGCATCTACTACCCAGTCGGCAACGCGCTCTGGGTCGGCGTTCAAATTCATAAGCGGTTCAGAATAGCGCGGGTTGCACATGATATCGGCGTATTGTAGGTTAATGCCAGTGGCTTGCGGGTCAAGCTTATCCTCATCATCAGAGCGTTCGCCGCTTGAATCCCTAAAGAGCGGATCTTTACACTGTTCGAAGCGTTCTTTTGGCGTTTCTAGTACAGTCGCGGCGCTTGCACTGGATGGCGAGAGTGCACTACTGACGCCTTTTAAGATTTGTAATGGCGCCATGGCAGCTTTTTTGAACCCTGATTGGGCAGAGACGTCACCAGGTGAAACATTCCATACGATCGAACCTAGGAAGGAGTGTTGGTTCATGACATCAAACGGTGTACTGCGCGCCTCGTAGCGTGCTAGCCTTGCTTCGGTTTCGAGTGATGTGATGCGAAGATTTTGCATGCTATCGATTTCACCTTTAGTTGAGGCTGGGCTGATGCCGCGAGCACTTGCTGCGCTGCCAAAAAGCGCTCCAGCACCCGAGAACCAGGCGTTGCCGGCATCAACACCTTTGGTGTTGTCGTCAAGATTTGCCCCGCTAAGCATGTCGGATAATTTTGCTTCGATGTACCCCATTACAAGTGCGAAGACGACAGTTGTAGCGACTGCTCGTGCACCGCCTATGACTGCTGCACTACCACCAGAGAGAGCAATTGCGGCAATCGATATCAAAAGCCCCCCTGCTTGTACAAGAGGATTCTCATAAAAGTCGCAATCTTCGGCCCTGAAGAAAGGAGTACTGGTGCGCATAACCCCTACAAGGCCATCAATATAATTGCCCATGCCCGACCCAACGATATACTGACCGTCGCGAGCACTTAACTCATACTGCTCATCCGTTGTGCCCTCAAGGCGAGGTTTTCCGTACATCGCGGTGCGTGCACCAGCTGATTCAAGCGCATTTTTTTGGTAGTCTGGATTTTTTTGCGGCGCAGTAGTAAGGTCTACCTGCTCATCTCCCATGTCAAATAAGTCTTTAAAACCTATTTCGCCAGCAGCTTTTTCTGTATAGATTTCTTTACGTTGGTCGCTATGCATCAAAATCTCACCTAAAAGTTCCATTTCTTCGTGAGACTGTTCACCGAGCTTTAATTTGTCGGACGCGGTGAAAAACATGGAGGCGTAACGCATCACTTGACCATATTGCAGTAGTCGTGAAGCTAGGCTAGCTAGTTCGGACGCTTTAAGAACTTGGCAAATCCCCATTTGTGCGCCAAAGAGCATATTTGCCCCAACAAGCCCCCCTCTTGCAAGGCGTGCGGATCCGCTTGCTCCTGATCTTTGCTGGGCTATTCTGCTTTTTGCTTCGTCTTCGTTTGTACGGCGTTTGTTATTGGCATCTTCATCGTCGGCATCGGGTATACGATTGCGATTTATATCGATATTATCGCCCGCCCCGCCGGTCCGAGTAAATTCTCGGATGGTTCGCTGCATGGCATTTTTGGTTTTGTTGCGTAATTTGTCGCCAAAATCTACTTTAAATTTTGCAAATGCTTTGCGCGCAAACGAATCGCGCAGCCCTTTCCATTTAGGATTGTAGGCGGTGTTTACCATGCTTCTAAACGCCGCATCGATGCGGTACATTCGGCTAAATTCACGCGCACTTACGGTAATGGTGCGCCCCTGGGCGTCAGTGAATTTTAGTTTATCTGGCTTAAAGCGGCCGTCTAGTCCTCTTCGTGGCGGGTCGGGTTCAAATGAAAAGCCGGCTTTGCGCATTTTGGTCATTTGCTTTTCGCTCATACTTTTGTATTTACAGCGCACGCCCATACCAGATTTACAGCCGTTGCTTACTGCCTTGCCTTTCATCTTAGCGCGAAAAATATGTTCGGTGCGAAGCTCGATATTACTGAGCGTGTCATCAAGGCTCGTTTTTAAGGCTTCGGATAGTTGCACAATTGCCAAGCCAGGCGCCGAAATAACCCCCAAAAATGTTGCGGAAATAACAAAAATAAGAATAATTGGGCCGAGTGGACCAGCTTTTTTTGCAAAATTAAGGGCTTTGCCGAATTTGCCGCCACTGCTTGGGGTGCTAGAGCTTATTGTAGATTTTTTGTCATCTTTGTTTTTCTGGCTTGTATCTTTCCTGCTAGATTGGCCTTCTTGCTCTTCACGATTTCTTGCATTGGCAATGTTCTTGTCTTCTTGTGATGGGTCGGCAGTGTCGTTTTTGAAGCTATTTTCAAACGCGCTCATATCCGGTGAGCTGTTTGGATTGGACGCGCCCGAGAAGTCAGTTAAATTATCCTGGTGCTGTTGCCCGGGATTCAAATCTTCTTCAGCTTTTTCTCGTTCGGCAAGCCCTGTCGACATAGCTCGCCTATCCTTGTTTGCCCTGCTGCTTCAGTTGTTCGACTGGTGTTGTGCTTACAAGTTGCGTTTCGGTTTGGCTGGCAATCACCTGAATGTGCACGTGGTTTTGCCCCGCAAAAAACAGCCCTTGCCCAACCGGGAAGTTGGCGAGTCGCTTCTTTTCTTCTTCAGTAAGTTTAAAGACATTACTTAGCACATCCACCGCACTGGCAGATTGCTTTAGTAGCAGCTGCATCGAAGAGTTGGCCACGATCGCGCGCCCCATTTTGCTGCCCATAAAGTCCTCAACGTCCTGCGTAATGGTCGTGATACCAAGGTAATATTTACGAGCACGTTTTGCGAGGCTAAAAAGGAAGTTGGCCGAATCTTCGTATTTCATCAGCTGCCAGGCTTCGTCCACAATCAACATACGTTTTTTGCGTTGCGAACGGGTAATATTCCAAATGTGGCTTAGCACGATATACATCGCCACTGGGCGGAGCTCGTCTTCAAGGTCGCGAATGTTAAATACGACCATACTATTGTTGATGTCGATATTGCTTTGCTGGCTAAAAATACCGGCAAACGTACCCGTGGTAAATTTGCGCAAACGCTGCGCCAAATTTGGCCCAGTACCGCCCATATGAAGGAGCGTATCGTACAAATCCGACATCGTTGGTGGGCGCGAATTGTGCGTGAGCGGGTCGCTGGTAATGCCAAGGCGTGCGTACGTGTCGATCAGCGCTTGGTCGAGGTCGGCTTCTTCTTCTGGGCTGAGAGTAACGTCGGTATTTTTTACCGTGGCGCCACCAAGCATCAGGCGCAAAAGCCCGTGGA
>CAMEGH010000055.1 GCA_945916045.1 uncultured Candidatus Saccharibacteria bacterium | reverse complement strand
CCGCCGAGGCAATCATCACCATCACCGCCACTGAGGCCACCACCAAACGAGAGCGCTGCAATCGCACCAATTCAAGCTTTGTATCGGGCAAGAGATTAATCTGAATCATACTACCTCCCTACCCTTTGCGCCAAACCAACGGCAGTCGCAAATTCATATTCAGTCGATTGAATCTTGGCACGGTCCGCCTCGGCAACATCAACATTTCGCCACGGACTGACGATATCGGTTGGCAAAGCAGTTTTTGTGGCAATAAATTCTTTAAACTGCGGAATCGCCCCGGCATACCCCGAAAGATGCACCTCGATAGGCGCTTCGGCGGCATATTTACCCTGGAAAAACTTAATTGATTTGGCAATTTCTGAAGCGAAGCTATCAAGCGTGCCTTCTACCGCACGAAACACTTGCCCCTCTAAACGATCTTGCGCCAAGCCAAACTTCAGCAAAAACTGCGATGCCTGCTCTTCTTTGGTGGTAAGATTTTGCACAATCGCACTCACCATCGTTTCTAACCCCATTGGCAACGTGCGCACTAATACCGGGCGGTCGCCCATTGTAACGGCAACATCGGTTGACTGTTCACCGACATCAAGCACCATGTGTGCGCCCGTCACATTTGCCGGCAGGAGTGCACGAATAATCGCAATCGGGTCTGGTTCAGCGGCAATCACATTTAGCCCAGCGCCATCAATCAACTCAACAAGTTCTTCAACGTACGATTGTGCCGTGCTTGCCAGTAACACTTCTTGCTTCTTCTCGTCACGCGGGGACGGGCCAAGCTTTGCCCAGTCAACTTTTGCATCATCAAGCGACATTGGAATGTATTGGTCTATCTGGTATTTTAGTGTGCTTTTTAATTCTACATCCGACATCATCGGCACTTCAATTACTGTGGTGAATGTTTTGCTTGATGGCAATCCAACCGCCACATTTTTTGCCTTAATACCCGCTTGTGTAACGGTTGCCAAAATAGCGCTCATCAGTTTTTTACGATTTTCTGGCGAAGGGCTGGCGATAATTTGCTCATCAAGCGCAGAATACCCGACGCCCTCAAGCTTCCACCGATGTTCGCTCGCAGCACTAAGCTGCACCACTCGAATTGATCGCGTACCAATATCGAGGGAGAAGTAATCGCCCATCCCTTTTATTACTTTCATACTGCCCTTCATTATACCGAAGTTACGGCCTTTCTGACAAGCCCCTTATGCTTAGTTGAACGCTCGTTAATATCGCGGCGGCAAATCAAGCGAATGCGTGGTAATATAGCGCGTGTTAGCGCTGCTCATTTGGCGCGACATCCACACGTAGGCATCAGGGCGCAAGTTAAAAATCTCCGCCGAAAGAGCCTGCTGCGGCGCGCCATCAGTAGCGCTATCTTGCCCGCCCGTTCTGCCCAGTAATAATGCACGCGCTGCCACCGGCCCATTTACGAACAAACTACCTCCGCAACTGCCTTCGTCGCCACCGCGAAACGGCGCTACTCGCCTGTCCGCGCGCGACGCAGCATCATTACACGTATCAATCCGCCCACTTGGCACCAGCAGCCACGCGTCCACCTGCCTTACCGTGGGGGCAATATTGATACTCACGTCCGCGCCTTCCATTCGTGGCGCAATCACCAGTTGCGAAAGATCATTTGGCGAATCGTATTCTGTGGGCGTTGTAATGTCGCCGTCAATCAACACCGTGTGTGTATCGCCCGCCAACAAAATCACCGAGGTATTTTCCTTTAACTGCCCGCGCACCTTCACGTCGCCCGCAGCATACAAAACATGCTTGCCTGCCGTCAATTCAGAAAGGTCAATTTCTGCATCAGCACGAATGTTACTGGTTCGCTCCATCCCTTGAAAATACCGCGCCAAACCGCCCGTTCCATTTGCCATTGTGCCAAAAGTACCCATTTGTCTTTCAGGCGAACTTGGCGTATTCGCGTACGTCAAATACCCGACACTGTCGCGTATGATAGCGCCCATTCGGTACTGCGCACCGCTTCCGAATTGTGGCGAAACCGTACCGCCCGCAAACACACCATACTCTGCCCAGCTGCCGTACGTTTCTGTATCGCCGGCGGTACCTTTTGCATAAATATTGCCACCCACCATCACATCACCAGATCGAATCTGCACATGTGGGCGAATCCCAACATTGGCACAGTACGGCTCGCTGTGTAGCCAGTGGTCGTCCGGGCTATCATGCGCTGGCTTTAAAATCGATGCCACGTAGCAAATAGAATCACCGATCGCGACGTCCGCATCTACCAAATCATTACGTTCTTCAAGAATAGTATGAAGTTCTGCATTCGAAAATTCTCGGCTGCCGTGCCCATCCTCAATCTTTTGAAACTCGTCGGCTTTAAAATGCTCGCCCGTAATATGCTCTTGCGGCGACACTCCGCTCGTACTTGCCCGGTGCAAACGATTGCCAATTTCTTCGCGGTCCTCCTTCCGCACCACAAAGCGATTCACTTCGTATTGCACCTCTTCACTTCCATCCGGGCCACTATTATGTACGCGCGCAATGAGGTCTTCTACTACCGGCGTTTCGCCGTCAATCACCGTATCGGTTTCGCCTTCGATTCGCGGCGTCAAGCTATATTCGGCAGCACCGCCAAGATCCACCTGATATTTAAATTCAATCGCCATAAAGGCACGGTTTAAATCGTTAATTTGCAGACTCGCATCTGAACCGCCACTATCGCTATAATCAAACGGACGCGCCTCATACGTCTGCTGCAGCCAGCGACCAGATCGATTTCCCGGCACATCACCCGGGCGATCTATCATACGAAAATCAAATCCGTTTGAATAGCGCGACAGCCCTCCAAGCCCGCTCAACCGATACGTTCCGTCTTGCCCATTTCGAAATGCATATGCCGCTTCTTGCTTACTTCTATCGCCAATGGAAGGCGGGCTACAATTTTGCTGCGGATCACCAATACGCACCGGCCCTGGCCCAAAACCTTGGCGCCCTTGGCTAATCGTTTTCCCTTCCTCCGTATTCCACAGGTTATTCCACGAATGCCACATCGGATCAAGCACAAGTGTTAGGCTTGTGTACGGATTTGCCGCCGTCACTTCAAAACGAAAATCGCTCGAATAACCGCGCGTCGCGCCCTCAAGATCAACGTATTTTACAAACACCACCGCGTTAAAATACGTCGAGGTATCTTTACAGATAGCCGGCGCAATCGGGCGAGAATCATCCACTACCTTTTCGGCAGTAACGGTAATTGGTTTTCCATCATCCTGTGGATATTCATATGCACTCGCCGCCTGCGAAAATCCCAGCGTCACGCCAAACGCCAGCGCGGCTGCAGCCATAAAAAACCACCGACGCTTCACCGCTTACAAACTCCCCAGCACATCGTTATAACGCTGTTTAATCGTCTCATCCGGCTCTGTTTTACCCAAATAGAGCGTGAAACGATAGCCGGATTGCACAACACCTTCTTCGATCGTCAGCTCCGGCGGATACGCAACTTCATACGGCGAACTCACCATGTCAGTAATGGGCGACAGACCCTCTTCCCTCTCGCTAAACTGCTCCGCAACATCACCATACGAAAGCACCACACCATCCGCGCGTTCTTCTACGCCTGCCAGCGGAATACTATATATGCTACTAGTGTTGGCGGCAGCACCGTGCGTCAATCGCTCGTCGTTATGAAGTGCGTCAATCACCGCTTCGATACTCATTTCTTCAGCGGCGAGCGCTGCGTGATACTCCTCTGCTTTTTGCCTGGCATACGCCCTGTCTGCCAGGATTTCTTCAGTCGTAGGCGGCGTAGCCGTTTCGCCAGAATGCATTGCCATCTGCGCCTCAACAATCCGCTTTGTAAACGGTAATTCAAACACCGCTAACTGATATCCGCCCGCCACACGCTGGCCTAATTCTGCTGCAATTGCGCCCACATACTGCGCGCGCTGGTGGTACGAACCTGCGTTGACATCTTCAATTTTATATCCCGCAGTTGCATACGCTAACACCGTGGCAACCGCTTTGTAGCGATCTTCTTCGATTCCCACTTCTTCGGCAGCCGCTTGCGCTTTGAGTGATGCAATCAACACTTCGCGCGCGTCTTCAGTAGAAATTGTCAACTCTTGCGCTTCGGCAATCAACTCATCATACTGCTCTTTTGTAATGGAATAATCGCCGTACGCTAATTCCACCGCACCTTTTTGCAGATTTATAATCACCATATATGCGCCGACCGCTGCCACTAAACTCGCCATAAGCGCAATCGCCAAGTGCAAAAACCGCTTTCTTGGCGAACGTTTTTTCTTATTTATATGTGTCTCTGGCACACGCCCTCCACCCGGCTGTCATAACGTCTCAATACTGGTATTTATTGTACGATACACGGCGGCTTCGTACAACGTGCTATGGTTAATTACGGGTAGCTTCGGATTCAACAGGCACTTCTTGCGACGCCTCTTCTGATTGATATTCGGGCGCTTCCACCGTAATACCAACCAACAACCACAAAAATATCGACGCCGCAATCGTAATCACCCCTACCGAAATAAAAAGGATTGCTCGTTTTTTTGCTCCATTTTCTGGTTTTTCCGCACCCATAGATATTTTTAGTGTAGCTCGTAGCGCATCGGATGTAAATAGTAGCGTCGCGTATGGTAAAATAAAAGCAATAGAATAGCAATAATTAACCAGCAAAATACTTCCGCAGAAAGATTTTTATGAGCTTAAGCATCGG
>CAMEGH010000054.1 GCA_945916045.1 uncultured Candidatus Saccharibacteria bacterium | reverse complement strand
CGCGTACCGCCAACGCCAGCCAGCAGCAATCCGCAAAAACCGTCAAGCAACAAGCAACCGAACGGTTCACTACAGAAGTACTCAGCGATGTCTCGAATGTTATCTACAGCAAACTGTGCAGTGACTTCGAACAGAAGCTAATAGCGGACGGATACATCGAAGAGATTTCGTTTGACTGCTCCTGCCTCGGCACTAACGAGTACGCTGTTAACATCGAAAATGCTGACATTCGAAAACAAAACTTCGATAACTACAGCATTAAACGATACGGATCGCCGCTCGACAAGAAGCTAATTTGCGATTCACTTGAAGCATCGGCGAAACAAGCGTTCAGCAAGTTCGTCACCGATGATCTCGATGGATCATATGCTGTGCAGACGTCTATCCCTAGGACCGAACTTCGAGACGGCGGATGGGTGAAGGGATTTCTCCCCGAAGCCGAAGTGAGCGAAGATATTTTCAACCGGAAAGTTGATTTCTTCGTCAGAGCACATCTACGCTTCAGCCCGAAAATCACCGTGTAGCACCCGCTATTTATCGTCGAGCAAAATACCCGCTCCGTAAATAGCGGGTATTTTGCTTTACAAACTATGGTGTTCTACCACCCATCTGTGCATTTGGATCCTTTTCCGATAACTTCTTAAGATATTCCCTTGCATTGTCTCGAATAGACTCTTGTAGTTGCTTGTTTGAAAGTGCAGCTGTTGCACTTTCAAACAACTTGATACGATTATCGCTATACTGTTGTTGCTTGTCTTTACTCATATACTTGTAACTTGTGTCACTTTCAACAGCCTTAATCATGATCTTAAGCGCCTCCTGGTCTGCATTAGCAAGTGCTGACTGATTCACCTTACCTTTATATACATAGTCTCGTACCATATCGCCAAAGTCAGCCGCAGATACACCTGTCGTTCCAATACTATCCAGCGCCTTGCCTCCTAGCCATGGTGCAGCTGAAGTTAGGTTCTTTGCCACAAGGCCTTCGACCGTAGTACGAACACCAGCATACGTATCCTCACTGGTGCGCCCGACCAGCTTAATCTTCTGCTCGACGTTACCCTTTTCGGTAAGTAATTTATCAACCGCCGCCTCAAGCACATGTTCATCTTTAAAATCAAACCGAAAACCACCTTCTGTTACAACCTCTTCGCGAAGAGCGAGCTTAGCAACATCTCCACCACTCATACGTATATGCTGCATCACTTCCTTCACAGCGCCTGCACTCTTACCGAAGTCTTGGCGCGCCTCAACCACTGCGCTAGCTGCTGCAATCATTTCACCTTGCGCACCAAGTACGCCACCGGCTGCACGCTGAATGTCCTTATTGTTAATCATAGCGTCAGAATATGCACCACGATTTGCCTGCGCTGCCATGGCTGCACGCGAGCCAAGAATCTGCTGACGCTGCGAGACAAGCTGCATGCGTTGCGACATATCGGCAATCGCCGCACTACTTTCAGCTGCACCACCCTGCTTTGTTGCAAGTTCGTCCAGACGAACTTCCATTTCTTTCTTGGCAGTGTCGCGATTCATCTCCGCCAACTTCACCTTCACAGATTCAAACCGCATCGATTCATCCGTTCGGCGCAAATCCTCGAATGCCGTTTCGTTCGTTGCATCCACCCCACGGTTACGCTCGTCTTCCTGCATTTGCTCAACTACTAAGTTTCGCCCCATTACGCCACTATTAAAGCGTCGATTACGGCGTGATTCGTAGCGTTTCTTCAGCGCCTCATCACGGCGACGGCTAGCATCCAGTCCACGCGCAATTCCAGCCGACCAGTGGCTTCCTGCTAGGCGCTCCGCCTTTGCTTTGTCGTGTTTACTGTTCGCCCAATTCTTTGTTTTGTCCAGCGGCCCTTTCATTGGGTTGTTCATCATGCCGGCAAGTTTACCAAGCATACCGCCGCTAAATCGAATAAGGAATGGCGTAATAATAAGCGGTGCGATTGCCACAAACATCGCCAGCAAGATCACTTCTGGGCG
Organism: uncultured Candidatus Saccharibacteria bacterium; assembly: GCA_945916045.1. Classification (GTDB taxonomy): domain Bacteria; phylum Patescibacteriota; class Saccharimonadia; order Saccharimonadales; family Saccharimonadaceae; genus CAMEGH01. The sequence goes on along the minus strand of CAMEGH010000054.1, from coordinate 2,735 downwards.
ATCGGCATTTTGCGAAATCAAGTACGCTGCCAATTGCGCGCCGCCAAATAGCAGCGAGAAAATTGGGTACAGCAGCAACATCGTTTGGAAAATACTGCGCCATTTATCAAAATACTTTTGCGTGCCCGGCAGTACGAATGCCACAAATGCCAGCGGTGCGATCATAATCAAAATCGTAATAAGCGCCTGGCGAGCGGCCAAAATCGCCACCGCTACAAACACTGCAAACAGCGCCGACACCAAAATCGGCACCAGCAAATACACCAGCCCCGTTCCCGAAACCGAAAGCCCCACCAAGCTCGCGCCAACAACCGTTCCGCCCGAAAGTAAGTACGCCGTCATTTCGCCCCAGCTCAAACTATCAAGGCGATTTTGCTCTTGCCCCTGTATCAACTCCTCGCGGATCTGCATCATAATTTCCTGCAACGACGCCCCAATAATGTTCGACGCGTCCACCAAAAGCGCACAAATATAGTACGACGTATTCACAAATAACGCCGCAATCACCATGCGCGGAATCATGCGTTTTACGTTGTAATTGCTAATTCCCTGGCTGGTAATTTGCGAATAGACAACCACCAAAAACACCAATACAAACGCAATATTTGCGAAGGACTGCATATAGCGCCACGCCTGGAAAAGCGACGAATCGGTTTCGGTGGAAAGCGGGCGGACCTCTAAAAAGTTCTGCAAAAAGTCGTAAATGCGGTCCATGCCATCGGCAATAAAGCCCATAATTGGGCACAAAATATAGCCGATGCCGTTCACCGCACAAGAGGTAACTTCGCCGTCTTCACTGCCTTCGCCTTCGCTTTGTGGCGTCACGGCAATGCTTTGTTCGCTGCCCGATGGCGTGTAATTATCGCCGTTTTGCGTAAATGTTGCGTAGCGCGCGCCGCTGGCGTCGCTCGGGTCGGCGCCTTCCGGGAAATAGACGACCGAGACGTTATTGCCGTCGCGGTGTTCAAAATATTGCGTGCCTTCTGGCAAACCAAGCGGGGAATCTTCAGGGGCGGTTTGCGGCCCGCTAAAGGTGCGGTCGTCGTAAGTGATCGAGCCATTTTCCCATTCCGCCGATACGGCAAACGCCGCGTTGCTGAATAATACGGTACACAAAAAAGCCGCTAAGACGGCAGCTATTTGCAGTGAGTTCTTCCTAAAAAAGGCAAAAACTCCCAAAATCGGTCTCTCCGATAAAACCCACATGTTGTTATACTAGCATTTTTTAGCAAATAAGTCAAGCATATGTTGTTTTATTGTTAGCGCTTATCACTACTGTTAATCTTTCCTTCAGCCATAAGCATTATGCTTGTTATACTATATAGATGAAAAATACTCTACTATATGGTATTATTATACACCTCATCTCGAGAAAACCAAGGGTTATTCTGCGTTTTCTGGCGATATATACGGCGCATCGCCACGTTCGAGGGCGCGCAGTACAATTTGCCCCGTAATTGCCGGCTGAATTTGGCGCCGAATCATGCGGTCGTATTCAGTGCGACGCTCGGCTGGATTGGCGTGCTGCACATCTTCGTGGATCACTTCGTACTCTTTTTTGTAGCGCTCCAAAATCGTTACAAGATTTTCTTCGCTCGCCTCGATATCCACCACATCGTCGCCGTCAGCATGCTCGGAACGCGTGTAAATAATTTGCGTGGCGCTATCGAGTTGGCGGATTTTTTCTTTCAAATCAAGCTTTAAAACGTCGGCTTGCTGGCGAATAAGCTGCGCGGCGGCCACGTCTGGGTCGCGCAAACGTTCGCGGATATCGGCAAGTTCATGACGCGCCGAACCCCAGTCGATTTCGTAGCGCGTACCTCTGTACGAATAGCTCGAAAGGCCGTGCAGCGCCAACGTTCGCTCGCTGGCTGCGTGGCTACTTTCTTGCAAATAGCGATCGTGGCGCGCTGCCAACTCCACCCCAACCCGGCCTTTTTCGTAATACACTAAATCTTCGTGCAGCGACAGTACACGTTCCATCATACGCACGCCGTCTTCGCTCCGTTTCGTAAGGCCATTTTCCCCAACGGGCGAGCTATTCAGCACAATTCCCACCACTTTCAATTCCGGCGCTTTTTGCTGAATATGCGTCGCAACATCAATCGCAATCGGGCCGCCCATACTGTAGCCGTCGAGCGACACTTCTTTTAACTCCGCCGCTTCCGCCTGCTCGATGATTCTGGCGGCAATATCGGCCGTGTTGAGTTCCTTGTTACTGTATTCAATCGCGTAAACATCGCCCACCGCGCGGTGCGCCACCAACGTTTCGGCCGTTTCGGACGCATTTTTTGTGCCCAAGCCCGTCATCACAAACGTGCCGTGGTGCGCAAAAAGCGATTCGTCATCGGTAAATTCATAAATTTCGTGCACTATGGCGCGCTCATCACCCACACGCGCTTTACCTTCTTTAATTCCTTCCGAAACATCCGTGGCAAAAAGCGCTCCGGCGTGCAACGTTGCCGCCAATGCCGCCGCACCGGTATATTTTGCTATTTTTGCAAACCGCGGCGCCGTTTCTGCTTGAGAGCGAGCAACCTCGCCGTCAAGCTGATTGCGTTCTGCGCCCGCCGGAAAATGCGGCAGTGTTTTTGTGGAGTTTTTTGTAGGCATTTGTATTATTTACTGTATGCTTTTGGTGATATATTGTCAATTTTGTGCGAGCCTCATTAAACCCGTTTCATGCTATATTTACTAAGATTGCACCGCCGCACATGCTTATGCTATACTATATT
>CAMEGH010000053.1 GCA_945916045.1 uncultured Candidatus Saccharibacteria bacterium | reverse complement strand
GCGGTTGGCTGCTGTTGGCGCGGGGCTGGCTGGTTGGTTTGTTCGGCGTGTGGAGTTCCGCCAAAAAGTGAGCTAATTTCGCTGCGGATCATTGAAAGTGTGGCCTCGCGCTGGCGATTTGCCGGCGTACCCGAAGTGGGCCTACGCTGCGGCGTAGCAGAGCTTCGCTGTGGCTGCTGATAATCCCTCGGATCCATATTCTATATCTAGTATACAATAGGTGTTAGAGTGGCGCAAACATAAGCAAAATGGCGAAATTCTACGCAATCCACCCCAACATCACCGTCGCAATCCCAAAATAAATCGCCATACTAATAATGTCGCAGATGGTGGTAATCAGCGGGCCGCTGGCAACTGCTGGGTCGATGCCGACTTTTTTAAGCGCAAGTGGCACAATTGAGCCAGAAAGCGTTCCGACAAAAATCGAAAACGCGAGTGATGCGCCTGCCACGATTCCAATCGCCAACTCCCCTTTCCATGCAAAAATAATGCCAAGTAGCACCAGCCCAGCTACCAGGCTAGTCACGGCTGCGGTGCCGGCTTCTTTCATAAAGTAGCGGCGCAGTTGCATGTGCTTTAATTTGCCAGAAGCCAGCCCGCGCACGACAATCGCCAGCGACTGCGTTCCGCTGTTGCCAGTGGTTCCGGCGACAACCGGAATAAACGCGCCCAAAATCGCCACTTGCGCAATCGTGTCTTCAAATTGGCCAATCAACGTGGCGGTAATCATGCCTAAAAACAGCAGCAAAATCAGCCACGGCAAACGCTTTTTAGCACTTTCAAGCGGCGGGTCGGTTACTTCAATGTCGGAAACAGCGGCCAATTTTGAATACGTGTCCGCGCCTTCTTCGTGCAAAAAGTCCACGATGTCGTCGATGGTAATCACCCCAAGTAGGCGGTCGTGAAAATCCACCACCGGCAGCGCCACAAAGTCGTAATCTTTCATGATGTGCGCGGCTTCTTCTTTGTCGGCGTTGGAGCGCACCGATACAATATGGTCGTGCTCGAGCTCGCCGAGTGGCGTGTTTTTGTCGGCCAAAAGCAGTTCTTTGAGCGACAGTACGTTGAGCAATTTGCCGTCATCGCTCAGCACAAACACGTAGTAAATTGTTACGGCGTCTTCGGCTTCTTTTTTGACCTTTTCGATCGCTTCACTGGCGGTCGTTTCTTCGCGCACCGAAATAAACTCCGTCGTCATGATACTTCCGGCGTGCTCTTCGTCGTAGCGCAAAAGTTCTGCCAGGCGGCTGGCAGTTTCGTTGTCCATCAGCGCCAAATATTGCTTGGCTTTTTCTGGCGAAATTCGGCTCAAAATATCCACCGCGTCGTCTTCGTACATTTCGTCCAAAATCTTGGCGGCGTACGGCGTTTTCATTTCTGTAACGTAGGTAACGCTTTGGTCGATATCGACGTTGTCGAATAATTCCGCAACTTCTTCGGGCGGCAAGTAGCCGTAATATTTTTTGCGCGCGGTTGGCGATTGGCTAAACAAATATTCGGCGCGGTCACGCGGGTGGAGCTTGTTGAACGATTCGCGAAATTTTGTGCGGCTGCCAGTCAGTACCGCTTTTCGGAGGTTTTTAAACTTTTCTGTCACTGCTTTTCGTACCATAATAGGGTTCCTTTATGCTGGCTGAATTTGTATTTTCGCCCCGATCTCCCGCTCGAGTGGCGCGTGCTTTCTTTTATTAAACCAAGAAATGTGCCAAACTGCCAAATAAAAACGAGTAGGCCTTGCTACTCATCTTTATGTGGTACCGCGAGCCGGACTTGAACCGGCACGAGCATAATGCTCACCAGATTTTGAGTCTAGCGTGTCTACCAATTCCACCACCGCGGCATATGTATTGGTGCACTTTGGGTATTATATCATAGGTTTGGGGGGAAATGCACGAAGAAAACGCCTAATGTCCCACCGCAATCTTCAACCCAACAATTCCCAGGCCAATCGCCAGCTCAGAAAGCACCAAAATCGCTGTCGCAAGCTTCCCTAGCCCAAATGTCCGCGCCGAAAAAACCGACCAAATCATCAGCGGCACTATCGCGGTAACGATAGAAATATTCACAGCCCATGCCAGCGAAATTACGCCAAACGCCGAAAGCGTCATCACAAAAAGTGGCAACGTAAGCGTGCTTAGCATTGGCGCGTGCTTGGCGTATTGCGTTTTGCGCGTTTGCGAATCGTTAATGTTGCCGTACACAATTCGCCGCGACATCATGGTCGCAAGCAAGCTGGCAGCCCACAGTGACACAATCGTGCCGGCCACCAAAAATTCGGCATGCAGCGGCGAAACGTGGCTAGTGTCGACGCTGATAAGCACCGCCAAAAGCGCAATTGTGCCATAAATTCGCTCTTTTAATAGCTCGGCGACGTATTCTTTTGACGGTAAATTTTTTGCAGAATGAGTGGTATTTTTCATGGACATTACCTTTCGTTTACCACGCTTGTTGCAACCGCTTCGAGTGGTTTTGTTTCGTTCCATAGCAAATACGTAGCCATATTTGTGGCGGTAATGCCGCGCCAAATTTGCAGCGGATTTTGCCATTCCATGGTGATAATTTGCCCGTCGTGTGCCAAAATAAGTTGTTCTTTGTGAAGCGTTGCGATTGTGACGGGATATGTGACGGTAAATTTATGCAGTGCGTCGACAAATTGCGCCAGTTGCATGTTGAACGTGAGCACTTTTGGGTAATACACGCTTTGGAAGAGCTTTTGCACTTGAGCAAAACTGGCCACAAAAAGCGTTTTTTCGCGCTCCAAAAGTTCGGGCATATTGCCGCGCACAAGGTCAATCGCGTCGCGCGTAAGCGTCAGCCAATCATCATAATCGCGGATAAAATCATCGTACAGAATGGCCGTTTCGCTGCTGCGCCCGGCATCGCCCGCCAGCAAAATGCCGCTGCTCCAGCGCCCCAGCATTTTCATTTCGTCAAGTGCGGGGCGCGCCAAGCTACCACTAAGGTTACTGGGCGCAAAAATGGCTTCGGTGGTGGTGATTGGCACAGTTTTTTTCAGTGCGTCGGGCAGCAAAACTTTTATTTCCCCTGCCCCGGTTTTGCGCGCGGTATTGTAGCTTTCGGCCACGCCCGCAAACCCCAATTTGTTGCCGCCAATAATCCCCAAACGGCCCGCGTGGGCGCGTTGTTCGGGTTTATTCCAGGCGATGTCGGGAAAAAGCGGTTTGTCGGCGGTTTGCCGGCGCCAAAATGGGAATTGTTGCATAGGCTTATTATATCACTTTTGCGCCGCGGAATGAGCGTCGCTTTGCAAGGCATAGGTGCCGTTTTGCACCGCCAATTCATACGCTACATTTTTGCGCTCAACTACAATTTTCCAGTTGTTTTCTTGCGCGTGTTTTAGCAAATTTTGGTCCGGGTTGAATGCGATCGGATTGGCCACGAGCGCCAGCATTTTGGCGTCGCTATTGCTGTCGCCTACAGCGTAGCTATCTTCCCATTGCAAATTATGTTCGGCGACAATTTTGCGCAGCGCCTCGCCTTTGTCGGTGAATGGCGTAATTTCTTCGCCCGTAAAACGCCCATTTTCAACCGGATATTCCGAGCCAATCGCCACGTCAAATCCGTAGTAATCTCCAATCATTTGCACGGTTTCTTGATGCGAGCCAGAAATCGCAATAATGGCGTAATTTTGCGCCTGCAATGTTTTGATAAGATCGCGCGTGTAGCGGTAGGTAAAATCTTTTTGCGCTTCAAACACGGTGCGCGTGGCGGCGTGATATTCTGCGGGCGTGATGGTTTTAATCAGTGCAAACCACGCGTCAAGCGTGGCGCGCTCGTAGGTGTAAAACGCGCCTGGATCGGTGCGGCGTTTCCACTTGTCGAAGGCTTTGGTGGCGGCGATGTACGTTTCGTTTGGTTCCGGCTGAGCTTCGGCAATTTCGGCCACCACGGAATGAAAAAGTTGCCAGCGTAGCAGTGTACCGTCGATATCAAAGGCGGCAAATTTACGAGGCATGGGAATCTGCGAGGTCGTATTTATCGTGGTACCATTCTTCAACCGGCTGCGCGAGTTTGAATTCGAGATCGGCGTCGCGGGCGTCAATCATGCGCCAGCCGCGCTGCATTGCTTCGGCGGCAAGGTCGGGTTTTGGGTTGACCGCCACTGGGTCGTACGAATCAAGCAGCAGCGTGAAGTCGTTCATGGTGTCGCCATACGCTGCTGAAATAATTGCTTCACGGCCAAGCTCTTTGCTGATTTTCTCGCACCAAGCTTCGGCAATGTGTTCTTTTTCTTTGCCGCGGCTGCGTACACCTTTTGCTGAGTGGTATTCTTTGCGATTGTGAAAATGGCGTGTGCCGGTGGCAAAATCAAACTCAAGCCGGCGTTTCAATGGCTGAATAAAAGTATCTGGCGAGCCAGAAATAATCGCCAGATATGCGCCATTTTCGCGCTGCTGGCCAATTTCTTCAATCATTGCTGGGTAAAGGCGCTCGGCAATGTCTAGTTCGGCTAAATCTTCAGCGACCTGTTTAATTTCTTTGACAGGCCGGCCCTTCATTTGTTCGTCAAATTCGATAATCATTGGCGTTAAGTATTTTTGCCGCTCAAAATCCGGGCTTGTGGCGTATTGTTCGCGCAAATCCCACAATTCTTGCAATTTTTCGTCGCTGGAAGTAAAAATCCCCCGCTTGTTCAGCTCCCAGAATGCACGACCTGAGATTTCATCAGGGTTGTCGGGCAACAATGTACCGTCTACGTCAAACACGGTGAGCTTTGCGGGGCGA
>CAMEGH010000052.1 GCA_945916045.1 uncultured Candidatus Saccharibacteria bacterium | reverse complement strand
AAGTAAACGATAACCTTACGTACTGTTTAGCCCACGACAGGGCAACCCTCTGCAATAGCGCAGGGGGTTGCTTGTTTTTGTGGGATCGGATAATTTGGACGGCAAGTAGACTAATCTACATCACCTTTCCCCGTTACAAACGTAACCGCAATGTGGTACAATAAAGCTAATGATTCTGCTAGATAGGGTAACCAAAACGTACGGAAAGACGCACAAGCCGGCCATCAACCGAGTGAGTCTTCATGTTGAACCAAAAGAATTTGTGATTTTGGTGGGGACGAGTGGTGCTGGGAAGAGTACGCTTTTGAAGCTTTTGACGCGCGAAGAAAAGCCATCGAGCGGCAAAATTGTCGTGGGCGGCATTGATTACGATACGCTCAAAGACAAGCATATTCCGCTGTTGCGCCGCAAAATTGGCGTGGTGTTTCAGGATTTTAAATTGTTGCCACAGCGCACCGTGTTTGAAAACGTAGCATTTGCACTCGAAATTGCCGGCATGACCAACCGCGAAATTAAAACCACTGTACCAAAAGTGATTGAACTAGTGGGCCTGAGCGGAAAAGAAAAGCGTTTTCCGCACCAATTAAGTGGTGGTGAGCGCCAGCGTGTGGCGATTGCTCGTGCGATTGTGCGCCAGCCAAAAATTCTAATTGCCGACGAGCCAACCGGAAACCTCGACCCAAAACATAGCTGGGATATCGTGAAATTATTAGAAAAAATCAATCATTACGGCACGACGGTGCTACTTACCACGCACAATGTTGAAATTGTCAACAAGCTAAAACGCCGCGTGGTGGTACTCGATCACGGCAAAATCACCAGCGATCAAGTGCAGGGGAGTTACAAGCAATGAAACGTGGCAAAAAAATGACCGCCAAAGAGTTTGCGTTGCGAAAACGCAAGCGTCGCCAGTGGATTACGTTTCTTCGGATGTTGCGCTACGGCGTGAATAATTTTAGCCGAAACGCGTGGCTGACGGTAGCGGCAACAGCAATGATGACACTGACGTTGCTAGTAATTATGGTGTCGTTTATGGCGCGAAATGTGCTGCTTGATACGGTGGCGCAAATTCGTGATAACGTGACGATGTCGATGTATATTAGCGCCGATGCGGCCGATGAAGACGTGGCGCAGGCGCGCGAAGACGTGCAAAATCTTGAAGGCGTTACATCGGTAGAGTACGTTACGCCAGATGAATATAAAGATGAATATCGCGAAAGTAGCCGCAATGATCCGCGCGCATTGGCGGCGCTTAATTTGGCTGAGCCAACCTTCCCGGGCGTGTTCCGTGTAAGTATTGCCGATATTAACGACCCGTCAATGCTTGAAGACTACGTTGAAAATAACGAATTGTACCAAGAAATTGTCGAGGAAGGCCGCGAGCCATCGTTTGCGGGCGAGCGCCGCGATGCGATTGACGCGATTGGGCGCTGGGTTGGATTTGCAGAAAACTTGGGCTTATTTGTGAGCGTGGTGCTAGCAACGATTTCATCGCTCGTGGTGTTTAACACCATTCGTATGGCGATTTTCAACCGAAAAGACGAAATTAAAATGATGAAATTGATTGGCGCCGACAAAGGCTTTATTCGCGGGCCATTTGTAGTAGAAGCGGCCGTGTACGGATTGATTGCTGCGGTAATTGCGACCGGTTTGGCGGTTGGATTGTTGGTTGCTGGCCAGCCAACGCTTGAAGCCTACGGTATTTTGATCGATCCAACTTTGTCATTCATGAAGCTTTACATCGGCTTTGTGCTGCTGGCAATGATTGCGTTGGGAGCGCTTATCGGCATTGTGTCATCGCTCTTTGCGACGCGCAAATATCTCAAAATCTAAGCAAAACAACCATTTGCGATATTGACAAATTATGTTGCTTATGCTAAATTGAGAGTAGTATGCAACAAAAAATAAAAAACATCAACATAGAAGCTGTCGAAGCGCAGCTAGAAAATCACCACCACATCGGGCTGTTTCGCATGGCGATCGCCGCTGTTATTACTATGGTGCTTGCGAGTACCGTGACTACAATGAGCCATTTGGCGTTTGCGGATGATCGCTACGACGACCAAGTGCAGTTTTCGGAAGAAAGCGCGCGTTTGTATGAAGAGCAGGCAGAATCGCTCAGTGAAATGGCCGGCTCGTATGAGGCGCAATTGGCGCAGTTGCAGTCGCAATTGGCGCAAATTCGGGCGGCGCAAAAAGAAAGCCAGGAGCGCCATGACAAAATCGCCGAAGAAATTGAAGCGGTGGAGGAGCGTTTGGCGGAGCACCAAGATATGCTAGGGGGTATTTTGGTTTCGATCCAGATTAATTCAGAAATTTCGCCGCTTGAAATGATTGCCAGTAGCACCACCATTGGCGAATATGTTGATCGCCAGGCGCAACAAACGGCCGTTCGCCATAGCGTTGACACCGAAATTGTGGCGATTGAAGAGGTGCGAAAAGAGCTCAAAGAGCACCAAGAAGAAGTTGAAAAGGTGATTGAAGAGCAAAAAAATCAGCAAGAACAAGTTGCCGCCAAAGAACGTGAGCAGCAAAAGTTGGTAGATGATACCCGTGGCGAAGAAGCGCGTTACCGCCAAATGGCCGAAAGTAACAACCGCCGCGTTGAACAACTGCGCGCTGAACAAGCCGAAATGAACCGACGTGCGGCAGAGGCGGCGATGGGCTCAACTTCAAGCTCGAATGTCAATATTCCTCCAGGAATTTTGGGCGGAGATTACCCGTTTGTGGACGGCCCGCTCGACTACGGCGTTGACCCATGGGGATTGTACATGCGCCAGTGCGTGAGCTATGCAGCGTGGAAAGTTGCTAGCACCGGTCGATTTGTCCCGCATTTTGGCGGTCGCGGAAACGCCAACGAATGGGCAAGTACCACTGCGCGCTTTGGCATTCCAAACGGAAAAGAACCCCGTGCGGGCGCCGTTGCAATGCAAAACATTGGAGTGTACGGCCACGTAATGTACGTTGAAAAAGTGAACGATGACAACACGATTGTCGTAAGCGATTACAATTTGGCGTGGGACGGATTGTACCGCAAATACACGCGCGCCTCTGGCGGGTTGACCTACATTTACTTCTAAGGTAGGGTAGTTGTAATAAACACCCGCGCAAATGGTTGACGCCCAAAAGACGCTTATGCTAAAGTGGTAGTAATGAAACAACGGTCCACCACACCAGCTTTCAGTTCTTCGTTTGCGGCTGCTGCCGCTGCGGTTGCCTGCGCCATAATGATGGCGGTAGCGGCGCCAATTGAAATTGGCAAGACCGTCAGTGCAAACTACGACGAACGAATTCAAGCTGCTAAAGAAGAAGCAAGCAAAAACGAAGCCCAGGCGAACGAATTTAGCCAGATGGCAGAAAGCTACGAGCAAGAGCTCGCGCAGTTAGAGGCGCAAGCTAGGTCCTTGCAGCAGCAAATCGCCGATAGCGAAAAGCGGCGCGATAAGCTCGAAAAGGAAATCAAAGCCAATAAAGAAAAAATTGGCACCAACAAATCTGCGCTTGGCAGTACAATTGTTGATTTGCAGGTAGAATCTGAAACTTCCACGCTAGAAATGGTGGCAAGTAGCCGCAATATTAGCGATTTTGTGGATCGCCAATCGCAGCAAACCGCGATTCAGAATAAACTGAATGACACGATTGAAGAAATCGACCGCTTGCAGGCAAAACTTGCTAAGCAGCAAGAATCGGTTGAGCAAGAAATCGAAAATCAGAAGAGTCAGCGCCAGCAGCTTGCGTCAAAAGAAGCTGAAAAAGCTACGTTGGTGAAAGAGACTCGCGGCGAAGAAGGTAAATACCGTGAACGCGCCAAGCAAAACAATGAACGCGTTAAGCAATTGCAAGCCGCGCAAGCTGAAGAAAACCGCCGCGCAGCCGCAGCCGCTATGGCAGCAGCTAATCAAGGTGGCGGCGGTGGCGGTATCGCAAGCATTCCAGCTGGCTCGCCAGGTGGCGGCGGCTACCCGGGCGTGTGGGCGAATGCGCCAATCAATGCCTACGTAGATAACTGGGGCTTGTATTCGCGCCAATGCGTCAGCTACGCTGCGTGGAAAGTTGCTGGCACTGGCCGATTTGTCCCGCATTTTGCCGGTATGGGCAACGCCAATCAATGGCCATCAACCGTTGCGCGCCACGGCATTCCAAGCGGTTCAGCGCCACGCGCCGGCTCGGTTGCAATGATGCCAATTGGCTACTACGGCCACGTGATGTATGTCGAAAGTGTCAACGCCGATGGTTCAATTACCGTAAGCGACTACAATCTTGAATGGGATGGCTTGTATCGCCAATACACTCGATCAGCCGCAGGTCTTACGTATATCTATTTCTAAAACGTAGCAAATTCAAAAGCACAACAACAATGTATAGCGCACCGCCTTTTGGTGCGCTATACTTAATACAGATTAAACGAGAGATGAGGGCGCGTGAACACAACAGGCAAAACCGGCAAACAGCAAAACGAAACGAAGGGGCGAATTACCAGTTCGTTTGTGATTGTGTGCGCAATTGTAGCGCTGGTGATTGGCTTTATTGCTGGAACGCGCAGCGAGGAAATTTTGTCGTTTGTGGGGCCGCAAATTGGGCTGGAGGTTGATACCGAGCGCTTGGATCTGTCGGGCACGCAAGAAGCGTACCGGGTGCTAAAAAGCCGCTACAACGGCGAACTTGATATGAATACGCTGAGCCAATTTGCCAGCAAAGGTTTGGTGCAAGCCACGGGCGATCGCTACACGCAATATTACACGGCAGACGAAGCGCAAAAAATGCAGGACGATTTGGAAGGCAAAAT
>CAMEGH010000051.1 GCA_945916045.1 uncultured Candidatus Saccharibacteria bacterium | reverse complement strand
GTCAGACTTTTCTACTTCAGTTTTACCGCCACCGGTACCTTCAACCTCGGTCTTACCACCGGTACCTTCTACTTCGGCTTTACCACCGCCAGTACCTTCTACTTCAGTTTTGCCGCCAACTGGATTTGCAGGCTGGGCAACTTCTGTTACTGGCAAGTTTTCCGCTGCCTGCGCACAGTTGATACGAATACCCGCATCGTTGTCTGCGTCGTACAAGCTTAGTACAAAGTCGCCGTGCTTGTTTGCAACATGGTTATCTTCGCGAACGATGATATTGCCATTTTCGTCTTCAAAAATGTAGTCAGCTTTGTAATCGTGCAATTCTTTTACTTCACCATTTTCACGGATGTAGTCCATTGCAAATTCTTTTACGTCTTCGTGCATTTGTGGGTTTTCGTACAGAATATCTGCGATACGTTCCTGGTAATCTTCAGCCGATTCACCTGGCAACTGTGCAAGTTCGCTAAATTCTTCCGGCAATTCTACGCCGTACTGCTGGAACTGTTCAAGCTGTGATGTAAGTGTTTCTGGCACTTTACCGTACTGTTCTTCAAGCAAGTCATGGAATTCGTCTAGGTTAGCAATTTCGCCGTTTTCGTCAAACTCGATATCGAACTTGTTAAAGTCGTTGCCTTCGCGGCCGTTGTTCGCAAGGTATTCGCTAGCTTCTTCCCAGCGCTGCTCGATCTCTGCTGGAGTAAGCTCGCCGTCAGGGCTTCCGTCCCAGCTACCCTCTTCAACACGCATACTTTCGTCGCCGTTACCGCTGTCCGCATCCATTACTTCGCCGTTACCGCTGTCCGCACCCATTACTTCGCCGTTGTTGTCGCCGCCAAAGTCCATACCTTCAAGCAAGGTACCTGCCCCGTCAGCAATTTCTGATGCACCGCGGTATGCGCCGTATGCAGCTAATACGCTCACACCGATTAGGCTTGCGCCGCCAAGGCGCTTTTGTCGGCTTTCAATCTTTGCATTGATGTATTCCGCCTCACCTAGGTCAGAATCTTCAAAATCTTTTCGCTTCGGTCCCTTATGGAATACATTCTTGAATGCATTTTTATACATCAAGCCAAGTCGCTTCAGTGCACCCGGCTTCTTTTCAACGGCTGGATCATCTTCTGGTGATGCTTCGCCATTCTTTGCGTCAGCTTCGTTTGTGTTAGCTGGAGCGCCTTCCTTGTCGCCCTTGCGAAGACCTTGAATATAGTTAGCAAACCCTGCGTTCATCGCTTCTTGATCGCCAGCATTTTCTTTGGCGATTTTTTCCAAGTCAGCAGTAATTGCTGCGCTCATGTCTGCGCGGTCTTCCGAGCTAAGTTCAGCAGCACCTGAATAATACTTATCAATCACCTTTTCAGCTTGATCAGCAAATACTGAACGCTCTTTACCCTGCTCTACGGCATTGTCTTGCGGCTGTTCAGCGGGTGATTTCGGCTTATTTTCCATATCGATTTCTTCCTTTCGATGATGTAACACTTTTATAATGTTTATTTTTATTTTGTTATATTACTAATTTAGCACAAAGATTATAATAAGTCAATAGCTAAAGCTTATTTTTGTACTAATAGCAAATGTGATTTATGCAATAGAAAACAGCCACTCGATCGCGGCTGTTTTCTAAAGTGTGCGCAAGATTATTCGTTGTTCTTAGCGGCTTCCTTTTTTTGTATCTCTTCTACAAGTCGTTCTGTTGAACTATCCTCTAGCTCTTGCGTGTACGCGTTTAGCTCGTTATACATTTCGCGGGCGTTCGCGGCCTTCTTCGCAAGGCGTTCATCTTTACGCTGCAAGCTTTCTAGGCGAGTTTCAGCCATGTGCTTTTCAAAGTCATCCGCGTTTTCAAGCTCTGCCTGCGCATCAGCAATTTCTTTTTGTAATTCAGCACGCTGCTCATCAGCTTTTCTTGCGTCTACTAGGTACGCACCCTTAATACGGCCGTCAGAAGATGGATCGCGGCGAAGCGTGCGCTTCAAGCTCCAGGTGCGGTACTTTTTCCAGGCACCCGTAAGTTTGCTCATAAACTTCTTACCTTTTCGCGCTTCAGGCTGGTCAGCAAGGCGTCGGTCAAGGTCTTCTTCAAGTGCGCGGCGCTCATCTTCCGGCAAGTCATCCGACGGATCACTTTCGTCAACAGGACTATCGGCGTCGATACCGTCCATCACTTCGTTAAGATTTGCGACCGCAGCTTCGGCGTCGTAGGCTTCTTTTTTCGATTCGGCTTCCGGTGAATCCTCGCCAGCATTCTCTACGCGGTCCTTCGATTTATCAATTTTCTCTTGTGATTTTTCGCTCATTGCTGAATCATCATCAGTATCGAGCAAGTCGCCCATCATTTCGGCACCAGCTGCCTTGGCTTTATCAAGGTGTGCTGCATAGTTAGCCGCTACTTCATCTTTGCGTGCTTGGTCTTCTTCGCTAAGCGGGTGGAATGTACGTTCAGGTGCAGTTTCTGGGCGTTCGTGCTGGCCAGGAATTGGCACGCCGTTGTAGCGCTTGATGCCATCTTCACCGACAGTGCCACCGTTGATCTTTTCGTTCATCGCAAGTGCTTCTTCGTGGGCACGATCGATTTCTTGGGCACGTGCAGCGTCAACACCTTCAAGAAATGCAGCCTTGTCTTCTTCGGTTGCGGTATCCCAGCTGCCACCTTCAAGCTTTGGTTGCTTCAAAAATGCGTCTTTATCGCCAGGCTTAATCTTTTCAATACGCTTGCTCATCTGCGCTACGGCCGCGTCGAAGTGAAGCTGTTCACGATCAGTTCGCTCGCTCTTCTCTTCTAACTCTTCTTTTGGCACTTCACTATCAATAATCTTCGTCAACATATCAAGGTGGTTCATCGCGCCATCTTCGCTCATCTGGCCAGATTCAATAGCTTTATGAAGGCGCTCTTCAATACGAGCTTGCGCCTCAAGCGAAGTGCTTTTGTCGTTATGCGCGTTAGCATCACGAGCAAGCTCGGCAAGATCCTTTAGACTAAGATTTTCGTAAACTTCGTTGGCTTCTTCTTGTTCGTTTACAGCTTCTGGGGCGTTCGCCTCTGCTTCCATTATTTGGTCGTAACGAGCCCATTCATCTGGGTTTGATTCACGGTCGCCTTCTGGCGTTTCTGGGCGAGAATCAATAAATTCCGCAGCGTTAGCGAATTCTTTTTCGTCAATTCCCCAAGCTTCTTGCTGGCTGTTTGATTTAAATTTTTCTGGCATTGTATTGTTCCTTCGTGGTGGTTATTATTCAAGGGTATGTTGCTATACTAGCATAAAAATAATAAAAAAGCAATAGCTAAAGCTTATTTTTGTTATAAAAGCAAGATAAAGTTTTACTATATAAAATAGCCGCTTCCTGCGAAACGGCCATTCTACCCCTCTTAATAGCTTTTACTGACCCAAAATCACCCGATTAGCGTACAGCCAGCTATACGCGTTGCCAGCGTCCAAATACTGCCCGCGCGCCGGCACCACGTTCATTTTGCCGCCGGTCATCACATACTGGTTGATTGGTTCGGTAATCATGTATTCGCCGGTTAATTCTACGTTCGAATACGCCGCCGTCGCCTGCAGCAAATCGTAATTAAAAATGTATTTACTAATGTTAATTTGGTTGCTCGGCGCTTCTTCTGGCTTTGGATGCTCTACCATTTGGTAGTAATTTCCTTGGTCGTCAAACTCAATCACGCCGTATTGCTCCACCGCTTGCGGGTCAATTTGCGTCGACAACATCGAGCAGCCATTTTCTGGCGTTTGGCGAATCAAATTTGCCAATTCCGAACTACCGTCTTGGTTATAAATAAAATCATCGCCCATCAACACCGCCACCGATTCACCCGGCTTCACATACGGAAAACACAACCCCACCGGGATCGCCGTGCCATATTTGCTGTTCATATCTTGGTCGATATAGAAAAATCGCACGTTTTCTGGCGGTTTAATATAGCGCAAATATTCTGGTTTGCCGCTAAATTCTAGGTGGCGCTCTAACTTTTCGTTGCGCGAATAGTAATTTTCAAGCTGCGTATCTTGCGCGTTCACCACAAAATAAAAATCGGTAATGCCCGCCAAAATCGCATCTTGCACCACGTAATCCACCACTGGGCGGTTGCCAATTGGCATCATGCACTTTTCGATTGCTTTGGTAACTGGCAGGCGGCGCGTTCCCCAGCCGGCCACGGGGATAATAGCTTTTGTAATGTTCATGCTTTTATTGTAGCACCTTTTTGCGTTATTCGCTGGCGTGAATGCGCGCGTCCATGTCGGCGTGGCTCAATCCGTAAAAATGCGCCATTTCGTGCCATAACGTGCGTTTTATATGCTGGTAAAAATCCGCTTCATCCTGCGAAATTTGCAAAAGCGGCAGCTTAAACAGCGTAATTTTATCCGGTAACACAAACGTATAACCATTGCCACGCTGCGTCAGCGGAATGCCTTCGTACAGCCCAAGCAGCAAATTATTGCCATCAATATGCATTTTTTGCTTTTGCTCGGCCGTTGGTTCATCCGCCTGAATAATCGCCACGTTATCAAGATTTTGAATATAACTTTGCGGCAATTCGTTCATCGCGCGCGTAATCAGCGCATCAAACTGTTCATCCGAAACTTCCATACGTTTTAGTATATCAGTCTTCGCTAAACCACAGCGGGTCTTTTACCAAATCCTGGTGAATCTGGTTCCAGGTGGCTTCAAGTTCCTGCGCGTTGACGTATTCGGTCAGTTCGATGCGGTTTTGCTCGGTGCGTTCCTGCGCGATTAGCTCGCCAAGCCCGTCACCAAGCGGGTCAACCGGATTAAACCGTGGTCGGGTAGAAAATAAACTCATAGTTCCTTTTTGTTTTGTATAAATTGTTTATGATTATATAGTAGCATAAACGG
>CAMEGH010000050.1 GCA_945916045.1 uncultured Candidatus Saccharibacteria bacterium | reverse complement strand
AGCCAATTTTGTTGTATATTCTGCACTATTTGCGTGCGTTACCGCCCAAAAAGCTGGAAAAACCGTGGCATAAGCGTTATAATGCAAAGTATGCAAGATACCTCTAAATATGCCGTCGGGATTGATATTGGCACAACAAAAATTCGTTGTGTGGTTGGGCATGTCGACGTGCAAACAGGAATTCCATCAATTGTGGGCGTGGGCGAAGTGCCAAATAGCGGCATGCGAAAGGGGACGGTGGTGAACCTTTCGGGGCCAAGCACGGCGATCGATGCAGCGCTGGGCGAAGCCGAACGCATGAGCGGCTACCAGGTGGATGCAGCGTCGATTAGTATTAACGGCGCGCATATTTTAAGCACCAAAGCAGACGGCATGATTGCCGTCACGTCAACTGGCGGCGAGGTAACCGACGACGACATCGCACGCGTAGAAGAAGTCGCCACTACTGGTAAAGTGCCGGCAAACCGCACTATTTTAGAAATGATTCCGTTTAGCTACCGGCTGGATGGCCAGGATGGCATTAAAGACCCAATCGGCATGACGGGGACGCGTTTAGAAATCAACGCCAATGTGATTTCGGCGATGAGCCCGCATGTGGCAAACCTAGAAAAAGCAGCCGAACAAGCGTCGGTGCATGCCAATGTGATTTTGCCAAGCGTTGTGGCGGCATCGCGCGCGGTGCTGAACGAACAGCAGCAAGAAAACGGCGTCGCGGTGATTGATTTTGGCGGTGCAACCACTAGTTTGGCCATCTACGAAGAAGGCGATTTGCAATACGCCGCAGTAATTCCGGTTGGCAGCAATAACATTACCAACGATTTGGCAATTGGCCTAAAAACCGACCCAGAAGTGGCGGAAGAAGTAAAATTGCAGCACGCATCTGCGGTTGCACGAAAAGAGGACAAAAAAGTCACCGTTAAGCACGAAAAGGAAACTTTCGAATTTAGCACGAACGATATCGACGAAATTGTTGAAGCGCGCCTAGAAGAAATTTTTGAAGCGTTGAACGAAGAGCTCAAAAAAGCTGGCCGCAAAGGCAAATTGCCAAACGGCGTGGTGATTGTTGGCGGCGGCGCTGGCCTAAAGAATTTGGTAGAATACGCCAAAAACTCACTCGAATTGGCCGTTAAAAAAGGCGTGCCAAAAGGGTTTGGTGGCGTGGCCGACCAATTAGAAAACCCGCGTTTTGCTGCAGCAGTTGGCCTGATGTTTAGCGACATGCAGCAGCCAGCACACGGTGGAAAACCGGGCGGCGGATCGAAAAAATCCGGCGGCGTTGATTTACATAATACGAAAACTAAAATTGGCTCATTCTTCGATCGCTTTCGGGCGTCTTGATTGCTGATGATAGCATTGATATACTAAAAGAAGATTAGAATTAGTGGGAGAGGTCATTAGATGCCTGAAGTTAAACCAAGCGAAATACAAACATTTGCAAGTATTAAAGTAGTGGGCGTCGGCGGCGCCGGCGGTTCTGCGGTTAACCGAATGAAAGAAGCGGGCCTAAGCGGTGTGCAATTTATTGCTATGAACACCGATGCGCAAGCGCTCCACAACAGCAAGGCAGATATTAAAATCCACCTTGGTCATGATACGACCGGTGGGCTTGGCGCAGGTGCTGACCCTTCTGTGGGTGAACAGGCTGCGAGCGAATCACGCGACGAAATTAAAGATGCGCTTGATGGCGCTGACATGGTGTTTGTGACCATTGGTGCCGGCGGTGGAACAGGTTCTGGCGCGGGGCACGTTGTGGCAGAAATCGCGCGCGAACTGGGCATTTTGGTGGTTGGCGTGGCTACAAAGCCATTTAGCTTTGAAGGCGAAAAGCGCCGCAAAAACGCTGAATGGGCAACAGCTCACCTTGGTCGCCAAGTAGATACACTCATTACGATTCCAAACGACCGTTTGCTCCAAACAATCGATCGCCGCACGCCGCTACTTGAAACGTTCAAGATTGCGGATGATGTTTTGCGCCAAGGCGTGCAGGGGATTTCAGAACTGATTACCGAACACGGCTTGATTAACCTCGACTTTGCCGACGTAAAGGCAATTATGAGCAACGCCGGTTCAGCTTTGATGGGTATTGGCCGCGCGAGTGGCGAAGAACGTGCGGCTTTGGCGGCACAACAGGCGATTGAATCACCACTGATTGAAGTATCAATCGACGGCGCAAAGGGCGTGCTGTTTAACGTGACTGGTGGCTACGACATGAGTATGTCAGAAATTCAGGAAGCGGCCGAAATCATTACCAGCGCGGTTTCACCAGATGCGAATATTATCTTTGGTGCGACGCTTAAGCCAGATCTTGAAGATGAAATTATCATCACGGTAATTGCGACTGGGTTTGATAGCGAATACTTTGAAGAACAAGCTGCGCAATTTGGCGTTGCCGCTGCACCGGAAGATCCAACGCCGAACCCAGCGATTGAAGACGTCGAAGTAGAAAGCGTCAATATGGATCTTGACCAAACCGACGCTGCGGCAGAATTTGCGGCAGAAGACAGCGGCGATATTTGGGGTCAGCCAGCGCCACAGCCAGAAGAAGACGACGAATCAGACATGCCCGCCTTCTTGCGCCGCCGCAAAAAGCAAAAGTCAGAGGAGTAATAGACGATGAGCAGCCAGAACTACCGAATCGGCGATAGCAAAGTGCTTGAATCGCGAGAGGTGAGCGATGGCAACGCAATTCGCCGCCGCCGCGAAACGCTTGACGGCAAATACCGTTTTACGACGTACGAACGCATCGAGCGGCCAAACCTTGCGGTGGTAAAAAAGAACAGCGAACGCGAATTGTTCGACCGCGAAAAATTAGCGAACGCGATTCGCTATTCGGTGGGGAAGTTTTTTGCGTCTGAACTAGAAGTTGAGCGCATCATTAACGACATCGAAAACGAGGTGTATGCACTGGGCGAACCAGAGGTAACCTCGTACGCGATTGGTGATATCGTGCTGGACGTTTTGGCGGCCAAAAGCGAAGTTGCTTACGTGCGATTTGCCAGCGTCTACCAAGATTTTAAAACGCTGGATGAATTTGAAAAGATTCTGGCCCAGCGTCGCGAATTAAACGAACAAAAAGAACAGGCGCAGGAATAGCATGAAAGTACAGATTATTCACCGAGAACACAGCGACCGTGCGCGCGATGTGCGTGCATTTTTGCGCGAGTTTGAACGCCGCCTGGGCCGTACGCTTGAAGAAGTCGACCCGGATTCTGCCGAAGGCGCCAGCTTGTGCCGGCTCTACGACATCGTAGAATACCCGACCGTCATTGCCACCGCCGACGACGGCACCTTGCTGCAACAGTGGCGCGGCCTGCCATTACCATTAATTAACGAAGTGAGCTATTATGCAAAAGATATTTGAGTTTTTCACTCATAAAGATAAAAAACTACGCGACGACCGCTGGATTTTCGGCAGTATGTTAGTGGGGGCGTTGCTGAGTTTGTTGGCGTCGTTTGTGCTTTCGGTAGAAGCGGTGGAATTGGCGGCAAATCCAAATGCGGATTTGGCATGTAGTATTAACGTTATCCTCAACTGCGCGACGGTTGGTGTGCACGAAAGCGCACATATGTTCGGCTTCCCAAATAGTTTTTTGGGCTTGATAGCTGAACCAGTCGTTATTACGGTGGCAATTGCAGGCCTGGCTGGCGTAAAATTCCCGCGCTTGTTTATGTTTGCGGCGCAAATTGGCTACACGCTCGGGTTTATTTTTGCGCTCGTGTTGCTCTACATCAGCATGTTTATTATTCAGGCATTGTGCCCGTGGTGCTTGCTGGTAACCCTTACGACCACGTTCGTATTCTTTGCGATTACACGTTACAATATCCGCGAAAATAACTTGTATCTTCCAAAAAAGGCGCAAAAAGCATTGCAAAAATGGGTCGCGAAAGATTTCGACAAATTGCTACTTTGGACTTTTGTAATGATGGTGATTGCCGGGATTATTATTAAATACGGCGAAGCGCTTTTTATCTTCTAAATTGCGCTGGCGCGGCAAAATTGCTATAATACAAGCAAACGTTTGAGCGGCTATCACCCGCGAGTTTTGGGAAGAACAGCAACTGCCTATTAGACCCCAACGTGCACGCCACGACAGAGCGAACAACTGAGTGCGAAAAGGTAATCCCTTCTTCGAAACTGGATGGTACCGTCTGGGGCAACCCGGATTCCAGTGACGAGGAAGGGATTTTTATTTGGAGAAAATATGGAAGATTTTGAATTAAACGCACGCATGACTCACGAAGAAGCAAACGACGCTTCGCTTGAGGATATTCAGCGCGATATGGCAAATTTTGCGGTTTTTGCAGAGATGATGGAGCGGGAAGATGAACGCTAGTGAGCAGAATTTTACAATCGAGCCGATGACCGCGGCGAATATCGATGCTGCGAATGAAATGCGCATTCAGTCGTGGATGGATACGTACGAGAATGAAGCGCTTGGCGTTACGAACGAGTGGCTCGAAGATCATTTGAAGGATCAATGGTCTGAAGAATTTAAGGCAAATCGGCTCAAGCGGCTTGAAAATCCAAACTGGGCTGGCTGGGTGGCGCTTGACGGCAATGGCAATATTGTTGGCTCGACGTCGCCGTATATCGACAAAGAAGGCGTGCGGCATATTGGTTCACTCTACGTTGACAAGGCCTGGCACGGCAAAGGAGTTGGCGGCGCGCTGATGCAAAAGAATATCGACTGGCACGGGGCGGACGCCGAAATCATACTCGAAGTTGTGGCATATAACGACCGCGCCAAAGCATTCTACCGAAAGTGGGATTTTGACGAAATTCCGGGAACAGAAGAAATATATGCTAATAAAATTCCTGTCGTGACGATGATACGAAATCAAGCTAACGCAACAAAACAAGGAGAAAAAGAATGAAATTCAAACACGGAACCC
>CAMEGH010000049.1 GCA_945916045.1 uncultured Candidatus Saccharibacteria bacterium | reverse complement strand
TCGGTATCTGGCAAATTGATGCCTTTGTGGCTCATCAAAAAGCCCTTGTTTTCAACGCGCACGCGAATGGTCGTGTCGTTTTCAACTTCAACAATTTTTGTATGAATTTTGCCGTCAAAAATGTAGAGCGGTTCGCCCACTTTTACCTTTTCGGCCAAGTTGTACTGCACGGGGATGAGCTTGTCGCCGTCGTGCTCCACGCCGTAAGCAAGGCGTAGTTCATCGCCCGCGTTGACGTCCATTTTCATGTCGCCTTTTAGCATGCCGAGGCGGATTTTTGGCCCTTGCAAATCTTGCAAAATTGCCACCGGCTTGCGGCGTTTTTGGCTGGCTTCGCGCAACCACGCAAATTGCTGAATGCGCTCTTCCGACGTTCCGTGACTAAAGTTAAATCGGAATCCGTTCGCGCCCGCCGCGATCAATTCTTCAAGTTTTTCGTAGCTGTTGACTGCCGGCCCTACGGTAGCCAGAATTTTTGTCCGTTTAAATTGTATCTTCATTTTTCCTATTATAGCACCCTTGGCGATTTGGTGAAATTACAAAAAATCGGTAAAACAGCCCGATTCGTACAAATGGCGAAAATTCCAGCTGTCGTTATTTTCGGTTTTGTAGCTCCAGAAAAACCAGGCTTTGTGCGGCTGCCAGGCCCGTAATTGCGCTTGGCAAAATGCGCGGTTTGCCTGCGTACTTGCAAGCTGGTGCGGCAACGTGGCGCTCCATTCGCCAATAATAAGCGGCTGCTGGCGCGCGTACGATCGGTAGCGTTTTTGCGCGGATTCTAGCAACGCCACATGCTCATCAAACGATTGCAAACGCCGGCTTGCTTTTGAAAAACATTGGTAATGATGCACGTCGAGCGTTTCGCCACGGATACCGCCCGACCAAAACGCCGGCATATACGCGTCGCTCGCAGTAATATGCACGCGGCCTGGCAACATGGCTCGCAACTGTTTGATGGTTTGGTTCGTCCAGCGGCGCAGCAGCGCGTAATGATACGGTGTTGGCACGTGCGGCTCGTTAAGCAGCTCGATTCCCCACAAATCCGCACCGTAACGTTCGGCAAATTCCAGCAAAATAGTTTGCGTCATGCGCCGATTGTGCCCCCGATACCACCCCGGAAACCCGCCCGCCGTGCCGCTGCCGCTGTGGTCATTATTATTTTGTGCACCCGGCGCCGCATGCAAACATAGCAGCACTTTTAGCTGGTACTTTTTGGCCACAACAAACAGCCAATCCAGCCGCGCCCTGGCCGATTGATACGGATGATGCCCATGTAACACCCAAAACCCCACCGGCACACGCAGTGCCTGTACGCCAGCTTTTCGTAGCCAGGCAATGTCTTCTTCGGTAATAAACGTTTCGTGATGGCGCTGAATTGCACGCGTTTTACCCGGAATTTGCGCAAGTTCGTATTCATTTGCCGCCTTTGTGCCCGCAAAAAGCGAAGGCGTCATCCAGCGTTCTAGCACCAGCCAGCCGCCGAGGTTGACGCCTTTGAGGGGTGAATTTGCGGGAGTGTTCATTACTATGTATTTTATCACGGCAACATTCTGCTCCATTCCGCCTTTTATCCCTTTACAAAACCAAAAAGCCCTGCTAGAATATAACAGTTACGGATTGTACGGCCTCATCGTCTAACGGTTAGGACACCAGGTTTTCATCCTGGCAATCGGGGTTCGATTCCCCGTGAGGTCACCAAAGCAAGAACGTCACCTCGTGTGGCGTTTTTACTTTGGTTAATTCTCGCAGAATTCCGCCAGGATCACCACGAAAATGAGAGCTACTGAAGTATATACAATATGAATAACGCTACGTAACCTTCAATAGAGACTTCACTCGGCCTCTACTCGCTCTAGTAGAGTATCGTTCATCTTCGACATAAGCTCTCAACATAATCTAGCGCAATCGTAAAACCCTCGTACCTATAGCTTGTCTACGCCGAGCTGGCGCGGGCTGTCCCACGCCACGGTCGCGTAGTGCTTGTGCGGCGTGAGCATTTCATCTTCGTCCAGACGAAGACTTCGTTATCATCACGCACAAACACTTGCAACTGAACCGCACCCTCCCTATCAAAAAGGATCAATACTGGCAGTGCACGACGACGTCGGCTCTGCATCGTGGCGGATATCTACAGCGATATGCTCAAACACACGCAGCTGGCGGCCGAGCGCAGTAACACACTCCTGATAGCGCTCAGAATATTGCCGATAAAAAGTAAAGCCCCTCATCGCTTGATGAGGGGTGGCAACACCTTACGGCGTAACTTGTACATTCTGCAGCGCCTCGATAAGGCTTCCGATGGTTGCGGTATCGTCACGAGTAGCTCGCCGGAACGCCTCACCATCAAACGGAATAACCCACGGACCAGTAGGACTAGGGTTGCGCTGATACAGCACACCTGTTCTACGCAAAAACCAGTCGCCAGAAAGCTCCAAGAAATAGCGATCACCACGACGCGAACCAACGCGCCACGACGGAAACTCCTTCCAGGTGTACAGGTCTGACTGCTCAAAAACGCTCTCGAGCAGACGCTTGACACGTTGAAGGTTTTCGAGGCTCGTTGTCAAACCTCCCGCCTTATGAATTAGCGCAATGCCAATTTTATCCTCTTGGTTCTCATTGAGCAAGCGGGTCCCTTTCAAGCGTGCCTGACCGATTTCCAACTTGATTTCCTCATGCAGTATATCGATCATGTTGACATCCATGACGCACCAACTTTCCTGTCACTCCGCGCACAGCAGAGACTCTACCAACATAGCAGAGTAGCTTCACTATATCATGCAGCCAAAAAGACAACAAACGCTTATGCAAAATAAAAGCACCCCGGTCTTTACGACCAGGGCGTACTGCCCGTAGCTATGGCGCCCTGTCATAAACTTCACGCAGCAGAACAATCAAGTGACCAAGGCGAGTTGCCTCGTGATCAGTATCTAGCTTAAAATACCGATGCGAGCACAACACCCACGCAGCACCTACCGCAAAGGTACTTTTGCGATACAGGTTACCGCCACGGTTAAGCGCCATCTGTCCGTCGCCCAGCACGATAAACCGAGCATCTCGCACGCGCACCCCTGTTAACTCCGAAGGAAACTCCTCCCACTCATACAGCTCCGCATTTGCACAGATACGGCTCATCAGCAACGCTGCTTGCTCGAGCATTGCATTTATGCCGCGCAGCGACGCCGCCCGATGCAGCAAGCGCTCACCCTCTTCGCGATCCTTATTTGCCAACCTGTCATTTTCTTCAATCTGAAAACGCAGTTCCTGCACGTTCATTACACGCCACCTTTTCAAAAGCTCCGTTCTGGAGCGCCGGATACCTCTGTCGCTCGACAGAATACAGCGTATTATACCAATTTAGCACCTTATCCTCAATGTACACTATGGACTCAAAAATGCTACACTACTGGTATGGATATATCTCGTTTTATTGAACTGCTCGCGCTTATTTCACAATCGACTTTATGGCGCATTTTGGTTATTTTTGTCGTGGCATTAATTTTACACAGAGTTATTGGCATCATTGTCACCCACTTTGTGCGGCGTGTCGTGAATCAAGGCAACCACATGCTGCCACTTAGTGAACGACAGTCTAATGAAGACGTTGAAAAACGCGCGCAGACTATCAGCGGTATTTTTATCACCGCACTACTTGTTACGATGTGGATTATCGTTATTTTGGTAATTTTGAGTGAGCTTGGTGTCAATATTGCCGCAATGGCCACAGGCGCCGGACTTGCTGGTGTGATTATTGGCTTTGGCGCACAAAATGTGATTAAAGATTATTTGGCAGGTATCTTTATCATCCTCGAAGACCAGTATCGTGTTGGCGACACTATCAAGCTTGAGGGTACTGGCAGTTCAATTCCAATTTCAGGAACAGTTGAACAAATTACCATCCGCATGACACGCCTGCGCGACCTTGACGGAAATGTGCACACGGTGCTTAATAGCACACCAACCAGCGCCACAAATATGTCGTACAAATCTGCCAACGCCAATTTGGACATTCCCGTGTCGTACGACACCGACATCGACCGTTTGGAAGAAATTATTAACCATACCGGCGAAAAGCTTGCGCAGGATTTTCCGGCCGAAACGCTTGAGCCAATCCAATTTATGCGCGTAAATGATTTTAGTGAAAACGCCATTATCGTAAAATGTTTAGGAAAAGTGACCCCTGGTAGCCAGTGGGAAATTTCGGGTGCGTTCCGGCGCGAAATTAAAAAAGTCTTTGAAAAAGAAGGTATTGTGATTCCGTTCAACCAGCTGGAAGTAAATTTGCGCACGACAAAATAATTCCAAAAATCCCAAAAAAGAAAAGAACCCCGGGCTCCCGAACACAAAACCGGTGGTAACGGTGTTTTCGCAGCGGGAACTTCCCGGCGAATCGCTGCGTTATTGGAACGCAACAACTAATTAGTTGCATAAATAACTACTCTCGTCAACTATTTTCTGGGGTAATTTGCAAATTTTAGCCCATTTTGTGGCAGATTGAGCTATTTTATTAGCATAAGTATTGACTTTTTACACGTTTTGTGGTAATTTAGATAGTGAACACCAATGTTTTTGGGAAATACGGTGTGGTTCATTAACAAGTCAGATTGTTACAGTACATGTACTTCTGCTTCGTATGGCAGCATTCTGCGTTAGAAACACCTTTTATACCCCAATATTTATCTTGCGTAGACTGCTGCTATACGCAGCGCCGTTTTATGCGCCGTTCGAGTACCCACTCCGGCCAAAAACGAAGAATACATCATTCTGTAACCCAATTACTTTTTATGCACCTGTTGGGTGTAGCGTTTTGCCGACCAATTTGGCCGCCAAGGCGTTACACCCAACCATGGGGTAACCTTTTGCTGCATCCGCAGTAACTGTAGACCCCTAGGAAGGGTGTTTGAAACATGTCGAAACCAACCCGA
>CAMEGH010000048.1 GCA_945916045.1 uncultured Candidatus Saccharibacteria bacterium | reverse complement strand
TGGCTCGGTGCGGGCAACCTTATTGGTATTGTGCGACACAATGGCGAGGCAGTGCCATGGGATGATGATGTGGATGTATATATGCCTCGTGACGATTTCGAAAAGGCTGCGGGGATTTTGCAAGATATTTTTACAGATAGTAATTTTGGTTTTGTCGATCGTGGTTTTTCGCTCAAAATTGCGCGCTATAAAACCACGGCGATTAGTTTTGATATTTTCCCAATTGATCAGTACTACGAAAAAATTGAAGACGAAGAAAGCTGCAAAGAACTACACGAAAATATTGTTGAAGCTGGACTATACTCAAACGGCGAATGGATAAATGCTGCTGGCTATGGACCAAACTGGAACGATTTTCTTGTGCCTGTTTGGGAGGGGAAGAGTGTTAAAACACCACAAAAAATTAAGCAAATAAAGAAAGAGTCGCTCAAAAAATGGAACGATGTTTTGATGAAGGGCAACTCCCCTGCTAAAAACGGGCGTCTTATCAAAGGCTTTGAACGAGCCGCTTTTCCTCACAAGCAATACAGCTGGCAATATGATTGGGTGTTCCCGCTACAGCGCGCAACGTATATGGGCGTGGAGGTGAACATTCCAAATAATCCAGATAGGTATCTTCGCTCACAATATGGCGACTACTGGGGGATGCCGAGTAGTTTTCATCGGCATACGTCTCATTTTGAGTCAAAGTATGAAAATCTTAATGATTTAGAAGAACTTGCTGCAGGTGAAGTTAAAGAATTACTGTAACCGACAGTCTTTCTTGTCTATGGTAATATAGTAACATGAATAAACCGCTAGTATCGGTGCTAATTGCAGACATAAGTTGCGACGATTCGTTATTGGAGCGAACAGTAACTAGCGCCATGAGGCAGGGCGATGATATAGAAGTAATAGTCCTGAGGCCTGAAAGTTCTGCGCTGGAAGTGGACAGCACAGAGGTTCGGAATGTAAAAGTTAATACTTTCGATGAAGCTCATTTTTTTAGTAGGGGTTTGAATGAGGCTTTTGGTGAGTATTTTTTGTACGTTCGGGCGGGGGCTATTATAGAAAAAGAGGATATACAGAATTTACGAGAAGGCGGCATAACTGACAGTGAGCAAGTCTCGGTAAGCGATTACTTTAAAGAGACGGGTATTGTGTCTCGATGCAAAGAGGTGAATGAAGATACTGGCCAGCGTTTTATTAGGGTACTGCAAAGCGGAGTTGTCGACTTAGTGCGAAGGGGTGCTTTGGCCGAGCGCGTCGAAGAGGTGGGTGATTTTGTAGATTTGTTTCTTAGTGACGAGGATTATGGCAAGAAAGCATCTATATTGCAAGACTTGCGTACGTCAAGGACATGGAAGTTAGTGGCCGTGTTAAGGCGCGTAAAGCAGGCTGTGTATGGCAGCAAGGGGGGTAAACTAATACATCACAGTATATTGTCGGTCACGCACCCTAAACGTACAATATCGCTATACCGTCAAGCGAAAAAAGAGGCTTCATTAAAGGAAAAATACAACCAGGCTTGGGTTATTACAGACAGGCCGGATCAGGCGTCCGACAACGGTATTCTTTTCTATGAGTATCTA
Organism: uncultured Candidatus Saccharibacteria bacterium; assembly: GCA_945916045.1. GTDB lineage: Bacteria > Patescibacteriota > Saccharimonadia > Saccharimonadales > Saccharimonadaceae > CAMEGH01. The sequence goes on along the minus strand of CAMEGH010000048.1, from coordinate 3,359 downwards.
GCGGAAAATCACCCAGAAGTGAATATACACTATGTCATTTCCGATACTGCTGCTGATTTTGAAATATTAAAAAATCGCGGTGTTAAAATAATAAGTCACGGTTCTAAAGAACATAAAAATCTTACAAGATATGCAGATGTAGAGATGAGTGCATTTTTTAATTTTGCGCCGTTTGACCTCAGCCAATTAGGCAGAGAGAAGCCTCTGAAGCGAGTCTTCATCCTCCATGGAATGGATCAATCTGATCTATCACTTCACTATAGCCGCCTAGGTATGGATATGTACTGTGTTGTAACGCAGGAGTCGTATGATTTTTATAAATCCTCCAAAAGCATTGTAGATATTCGCGACAGAAACATTCAGCTTACTGGTATGGTGCGGTATGATTTAATCAGGAAAATGAGTTCGCAGATTGAGAAGTCGGAGCGACGGAAAATAGTTATTGCACCAACCTGGCGAAGATTTTTGCTTTATAAGCCAGGTACGACCGAGAAGGTGCCTGAGGGGACGTTGCCTAAAAGTAAATACTGCCAATATTACACAGAACTGTTTAATTCTGTCGAGCTAAAGGAGCTTAGTCAGAGATATGAAATTGTACTCATTCCGCATCCAGAGATGCTACATAGGATAGATGAATTCTCGGTCCCAGAGTTTATTACTGTAAAAACCTACAAAGAGCTTGGAACAAAAAAGTTATATGAAATAGCCCTTGGAACAAAATTATTTATCTCTGACTTCTCATCTACTACATTTGATTTTGCCTTTTTAGGCGCAAATGTTGCGTATTTTAATTTTGATGAAGAGGATTACTACTCTGAAAAGCAAGACCTTTATCGGAGCTGGTTTTCTATTGATAAAGACGGATTTGGTCCAAGCATTAAAGAAATTGACGGCTTAAAAAAATATCTAAAGAGTGGGCGCTGGGTAAGGCGCGAAGAAAACATCACTAAGGTATGGTCGCAAATTCCAGAGAATTCATCAGAAACACTGTATAAAAAAATAAGTGAATTACTTGAGGATAAATAATGAAAAAGCCACTTTTTACGATCTGCATACCTGTATATAAGTCAGAAAAGTATATTGGTTTTGCGATTGATGATATGCGACACCAAACTTTTGAAGATTTTGAATGCGTTGTTATTGATGACAAGTCGCCAGATAGTGCTATAAAAATTGCAGAGGAGATGACAAAAGGAGATAGTCGGTTCCGGATTTTGCGAAATGAAAAAAACGTAGGCGTTTCTGCGACGAGAAACAGAGGATTGCAAGAGGCAAAGGGCGAATACATCATTTTCCTTGACAGTGACGACCGGTATGATGTCCGCCTACTCGAGCGTGTTTCTAAACAGATAGAGTGTACAGATGAGCCAGTCGATATTGTTACGTGGGAGTTTGGTGGTGTAGGTGCGAACGAGGAAAAGATAAAGCAACTTGAGCTTTGGCGTCATAATGAATTAGATAAAAACAAGAAGCCCGTAGGAGGCTATAAGCCGGAAGACGTCGCAGACAGGTTTTTCCAGGTAAATTTAAATAGTATGTGTATGAAAGCATTCAGGGTAGCTCATCTTGTGAACGAGAAGGCAGAGTTTAATACCAACATAAAGTTCGGAGAGGACGCGCTCTTTTCTTATAAAGCAATGATATCTGCAAGCCAACTAGTGGCAGTACCTGGTGATAATATACTGTATTACTACAGAAGGGATCAGGAGGATTCTGCTATGCATACAGTGAATTTTTCTAATCAACTAAGGAATCAGCTTTTGGTGATTGTGGAGTTACAGGATTTCTTAAAGTCTCTAGGAGTATATGATGCATATAGGGCGTCTTTTGAAAGATGGGTGTCTGATAGCGTGGGATCTATCGCTGTTCGTATGAATGACGTTCGTATAGAAAAGCACGCCGTTATTGATCAAGAGGTTCGCGCAGTGACAGAATCTAGAGCGTGGCGGCTGGTGCGCAGCATCAGAAAATAAAAAATACCCCTACGGAGAAGTAGGGGTATTTTTTATTGTTCAGGGCTTTCTTCGTTGAGGATGATGTCGTATTGACCAGAGCATCCCTTAATTACACCGTTTGTGTAGTTTTGGCTGTAGCAATCGCTAGAGGTTCGTTCGATATTACCAGTAGGAATGCCCACCTCGCTACTTTGGAATCCTGCTTCTGCCCATTTATCCCTAATTGACCCAGAAGATTCGTAATATCCGTTGGAAAAGTTTCCAAAAATAACGCCATTGGAGAAATTCTGCCACCAGTTACCCTTTTTGTCACCTTGTTCTTCACGCAAAGGGGCTCTATATTTTCCATTGAAGCTTTTGTAGCTTGCGTAGATGGAGCCCTTAATTGTCGCCTGTATGTTTCCGTTTGAATGCGATACAATTTTGCCACCCTGGTAGTCTTGAGAATATATCTTATTTACTCTATCATACTTTTCATCCGATAGCGGTAGTCCCATTCGACCTTTTTGAAAGCCGGTCGCAGCCCACTTATCCCTGATAGATCCTTTACTGACAAAATAACCAGTATTAAAGGTCCCGACGAGAGATCCCCTTTCGAACTGCTGCCACCAGAATCCGGTTGTGCCACTTTTTTCAGTATTAACGGCATTTCCTAGTAATGTTCTTGCGTTGCCAAGTGAGTCATACTTAGTCTTTATCGAACCTTTAATTGGTATTGTAGGGGTAGTGCCAAACCAATCTTGGTGTAGCATCCATGAGTTTCGGTTGCCATAGGCGCTGCAGCCGTCGCCCGTTCCGTATCCAGCATTGAGGGCTGCTCGGTTTGGTTGGTACGGGGTATATCGGTACATTGCTGAGGTTGCCCGATTCTTAATATTGATAACAGTGCCCCCGCAAGCCGCATTTGGGTGATATTGTACATAAGTGTTACCAACAGGATATTTGCTCCACCCGCCATTTAGTACTGTACGAAAGAGGTTCGCTGCATGTTGAAGCTGGTTCTTGAGGCCAAAGTATTGAGCTTCGCATGGAGGTGATCCTGGAGGGAGATTGTCTGGGCACCCAAAACCTGCAGCAGTCCGATATTGAATGTGATTTGGCCACGTGTCAGAGACGAGCCCCTGCTCCTTTTCTAGAAGTACAATCAATACCTGGGGGTTTATGCTGTATTGTTGCGAAACTTCCCATATAATTTGCGCGGCGGATTGGCCATTAAAGCTGTCTTGTGCCATACATATAAAACGACCGTCTTTTATTTTGTACTGTAGATGGGGGTATTGCTGGGCCAGGTGGATATTTGTATTATTGCAGGCATTTTTACTATTGAGAAAGGCTTGAATTTGCTGAACGCTCATCGAATTTTTATTACTCATTGTTGCGTCAGTCATGAGATTGCCGGGATCA
>CAMEGH010000047.1 GCA_945916045.1 uncultured Candidatus Saccharibacteria bacterium | reverse complement strand
CATCGACGCCGATGCGATCGTCCTCAACCCGAACGTGGCCTGCCCGGCAGCGTAAAAAGGAGCTAACGCTCGATAGAACCCCTGGGAATCATTTCTCCTAGGGGTATTTCTTTTGCCTATTTTTCTTATAATTCGCCTAAATACTTCGCGCTAAACTCCCAAATAAAAAAACGCCCCGCAAAAGGGCGTTTTTCATATTTCGCAAAAACCCTATCGGTTTCGACGTCGACGTCGCAAGTCCGCCACCTTCAGACGCACCGCATGGCGATCCACCAACTGGTGAGCCTTCTCGAGCTCAACTTGGTCGGTCGCTTCTTCTTGCATCTTCAGCGCGCGCTCAAGCGCAGCCTTGCTTTCCGCTTCAACGATATCATCGCCATGATCGGCCTCATCCACCAGCACGCGAACGCTTTTCTGGCTGATTTCAATCACGCCGCCCGAAATCGCAAAGAATTCGAGCTTCGAATCATCGTCGTCTTTTTCGTAACGAACGGTAATAACACCGTCGCGCGCCACCGCAACCAGTGGTTCGTGGCTTGGAAAAACAGAGATTTCGCCCTCGGCTGTCGGCAAGGTCACCGAGTAAACCTCCTCGTTGACCTTTTCGCCGTACATCGTCACCAAACGAAAATTCATCATACGATTACTCCTTTTCGTTGGCTGCTTTTTCGCTCAGGCTGCCGTTTACCATGTAGAACCAGCTTTCTGGCTTGTCGTCGTACTTACCAGCCAAGATATCTTTCGTATCTTGAATCGTATCTTCAAGCTTGATGTAAACACCTGGGTTGCCGGTGAACTTTTCGGCCACGTGGAATGGCTGCGCAAAGAATCGTTGGATGCGGCGAGCGCGGTTAACGATTTGCTTTTGTTCGTCAGACAATTCTTCCATACCAAGGATCGCGATGATATCTTGCAAGTCTTTGTATTGCTGCAAAATACGTTGCACTTCACGAGCGATTTGGTAGTGCTCTTCGCCAACCACTTCTGGGTCGAGGCTTGAACTGGTGCTGTCGAGCACGTCGACCGCTGGATAAATACCAATTTCGGTCAAAGCACGGTTCATCACAATCGTTGCGTCAAGGTGCGCGAAGGTTGTCGCAGGTGCTGGGTCGGTCAAGTCGTCCGCTGGAACGTAGACGGCCTGCACAGAAGTAATCGAACCCTTCTTTGTTGAAGTAATTCGCTCCTGCAACGCACCCATTTCTTGCTGCAAGTTTGGCTGGTAACCAACCGCAGAAGGCAAGCGGCCAAGCAAGGCAGACACTTCCGCACCCGCCTGTGTGTAGCGGTAAATATTGTCGATAAACAACAATACATCTTTGCCTTCATCACGGAATGTTTCAGCCATTGCAAGACCAGAAAGAGCCACGCGAAGACGAGCCCCTGGCGGTTCGTTCATCTGGCCAAATACAAGGGCAGTTTTATCAAGCACGTTGGCTTCTTCCATTTCGTAGTAAAGGTCGTTACCTTCACGCGTACGCTCACCAACACCGGCAAACACAGAGTTTCCGCTGTGGAACTTGGCGATGTTGTTGATTAGCTCGGTAATCAGCACGGTTTTACCCACACCAGCACCGGCAAATAGCCCAGCTTTACCACCTTTGGCAAGCGGCGCGATAAGGTCAACCACCTTAATACCCGTTTCCAAAATTTCAGCCTTGTTTGACTGTTCTGAAAGTGGGGGAGCTGCACGGTGAATTGGCGCAGTGTCGCCCTTTGGCGCTGGCTTATCGTCGATTGGATCGCCGGTTACGTTAAACATACGGCCCAATGTACCTTCGCCAACCGGAACGCTAATTGGCGCGCCCGTTGCCGTTACTTCGCCACCACGACGCAACCCATCAGTGCTTGAAAGTGCAATAGCACGCACCGTGTGTTCGTCGAGGTGTTGCGCAACCTCAAGGGTTACGACTTTTTTGCCGTCTTTCGTGTGCAGTGCATCGTAAATTGCTGGCAAATGATCACCCGCAAATTCAACATCCACAACCACGCCGACGACTTGGATAATCTTCCCAGATTGTTCTTTCTTCGTCATAGTTTCTCCTTATTCCTTCATCGCTTCCACGCCACCAGAAATTTCTGCCAACTCTTGGGTAATTGCCCCTTGGCGAGCTTTATTCATTTCGAGTGTTAAATCATCCGCCAAATCACTTGCGTTGTCGGTTGCGTTTTTCATGGCAACCATGCGCATACTGTGTTCTGATGCTTTTGCATCAAGCAGCGCCTGAAATACCTGCGCTTCTACCAATCGATACGCCACCGTATCAAGCACCTTTTCAGGGCTTGGCTCGAACGTTGCATCTTGTACGTTTTCGCTTGCTTCAACATAGGTGTAGCCAGCTGGCAAGATACGCTGCATGGTGACTTCTTGTTTTACCGCGTTGAAAAACTCGGTGTAGACAATGTCGACAGCGTCTACTTCACCAGAGGTAAATGCTTCAATTGCCGTATCGACAATCGTGCGCAGTTCATGCCCACGCGGCTTGTCGGCCATGTCGTCGTATGCACCGATTAGCTCGGTATCTTTCAAGCGCACCGCAAAACGTGTCGCACGGCGGCCAATCGTTAGGCTCGCATTGCCGATACCCATTGCATCGTCTTCTTTTAGCTGCTGAGTGTATTTGCGCAACACGTTCGTGTTATATGCACCAGCCAAGCCCTTGTCGCTGGCAATCACAATCAGCAAACGCTTCTTAACTGTACGCTTTTCAAAGTACGGGTGAGTATCGGTCACGTTCTGCCCGCCAAGATAGGTGAGCAGTTCGTTTGCAAGGCGCGCATACGGAGCCGACGCTTTGGTCGAATCCTGCGCACGTCGCATTTTACTGGCGGCGACCATTTCCATCGCACGAGTAATTTGCTTGGTGTTTTTTACCGAGCGAATGCGCGATTTTAGTTGCCGTATGGATGCCATCTTACGCCCCCTCGTACGCCCTTGAAACGGCCTTGGCGGTGTCAGTAAGTAGCTGCATCAGCTCGTCGGTTGGCTTACCACCCTTGTTGAGTGTTTGCATATCTTTTTTAGCTTCTTTCCAAAGTTTGGCAAGCAAAGCTTGTTTTGCTTCGGTGATTTTTTCTGGCTGCACCTCGTCGAACGCACCAGATGATACCGCCACGATGCTCGCAACTTGTTCCCAAATGCCCATTGGCTGGTATTGCGGTTGCTTCAAAAGTTCTGTCAGGCGTTGACCGCGGTCAATTTGTGACTTGGTTTCTGCATCAAGATCGCTACCAAATTGCGCAAAGCTGGCAAGCTCGCGGAACTGGCTCAAGCCAAGCTTGAGGTTGCCCGATACGCCCTTAACGGCCTTAGTTTGCGCAGCACCACCCACACGGCTGACTGAAAGTCCGGCCGAAATCGCTGGGCGAATACCTTGGTAGAACAAATCGGTTTCCATAAAGATCTGCCCGTCGGTGATCGAAATCACGTTGGTTGGAATGTAAGCCGAAATGTCACCAGCTTGCGTTTCGATGATCGGTAGTGCGGTAAGCGAACCAGCACCAAGCTCATCAGAAAGCTTCGCAGAACGTTCGAGCAGGCGAGAGTGCAAGTAAAACACATCACCTGGATACGCCTCGCGCCCTGGTGGACGGCGAAGGAGCAAGCTCATTTGGCGGTAGGCCACGGCGTGCTTGGTAAGGTCGTCATACACCATCAACGCGTGCTGGCTGTTATCGCGGAAGTATTCTCCCATAGCGGTTCCCGCGTACGGTGCAATGTAGAGCAACGACGCTGCATCTGAAGGGCTGGTTGCCACGATAATCGTTTGCTCCATCACTCCTTCTTCTTTAAGACGTTCAACAAGACGAGCAATCTTTGAAAGCTTTTGCCCAATCGCAACATACACATTTACCACGCCAGATTTCTGACGCGCTTGGTTAATCATGGTGTCGACCGCAATCGCAGTTTTACCAGTTTGGCGGTCGCCGATAATCAGCTCACGCTGGCCGCGACCAATTGGAAACATCGCATCGATGCTCATAATACCGGTCATCAATGGCTCGTGGACCGATTTACGGCCCATCACACCAATCGCTTCGCGCTCAACCAAACCGCGTTGCTTGGTTTTTATTGCTGGACCGCCATCTAGTGGGCGACCAAGCGGGTCAACCACACGTCCAAGGAGCTCTTCGCCCACAGGAACAGTGAGAAGCTCTCCCTTCAAGCGCACCGTTGCGCCTGCTTTTACAAAGTTTTCGTCACCAAGAAGCACGGCACCAATCTCATCTTCCATAAGATTAAGTGCAAATGCTTCAACGGTGCCTTTTTCTGATTCAATCTCAAGCACTTCGCTATAGCCAGCGTTTTTGAGGCCGTGAACCCACGCCACGCCATCGCCAACGCGCACCACAACACCTGCCTCTTCCAAGCCTTCTTTGCCTTGAAGATTGGCAATTGCGTTGCGCAAATCTTGAGAAAGTTCATTCACCGATAATTCAGCCATAGTACCTTTCTTTCGTTATTGTTTTGCCGCTTTAAGTTGCTGCAATTTATGTTTAATGGTTGTATCGAGGGTTGCGCTTGGCGTTTCAACCTGCACGCCACCAATCAAGGTGGGGTCGATTGATTCGCGAAGTTGCACCGTTTTTGCGCCAGTTGTATCCGCCAAAAAAGCAGTCAGTTCACGCTTAATACTAGCGGTCAAATCATGCGCACTACGCACGTCTGCCACTAATACGCCGCGTTCTGCGAGCGCCGCTTCGATGTCACGCACCACCAGTTCGAGCGTACGAACTTTGCGCGTTTGCACCAAATACGCTGCCAGCTGCGTGAGGATATCCTTATCGCCAGCTAGTAATCGCTCAGCGGTATATTCGGCAACTTTTCGACGCGAAATAGCCCCGGCCATTACTTACTCGATTCTTTAATTGCTGCTGAAATTGCCTTTTCGTCAACCGATTTCGACACTGCCTTCGACGTTACTTTTTCGGTTGCCAGTGCGACCAATTCAATCGCTTCGTTATGAAGCGTTTTCTTGGCGCTGGCAACTTCACGAGCAATGTCGTCGTGCGCGTTTGCGACAATTCGCTCGGCGCG
>CAMEGH010000046.1 GCA_945916045.1 uncultured Candidatus Saccharibacteria bacterium | reverse complement strand
GGAACGTATTCACCGCAGTATGCTGACCTGCGATTACTAGCGATTCCGACTTCAAAGAGGCGAGTTTCAGCCTCTTATCCGAACTGGGACAAGCTTTGATGCGATTTGCTTCACCTCGCGGCTTCGCTGCGCATTGTACTTGCCATTGTATCACGTTTCTAGCCCAGGATGTAAGAGAAATACTGACCTGACATCATCCCCTCCTTCCTCCCCGTTACCGGGGCAGTCTGAATAGAAAAATACAACTATTCACAAGGGTTGCGCTCGTTGATGGACTTAACCAAACATCTCACGACACGAGCTGACGACGGCCATGCATCATCTGTCACCGAGTTCCAAAAGGCACAGTCTACTTTCGTAGTCCTTCTCGGGATGTCAAACCCTGGTAAGGTTCTTCGTTTATCATCGAATTAAAGAACATGATCCACCGCTTGTGCGGGTCCCCGTCAATTCCTTTATGTTTTAGCCTTGCGGCCGTACTCCCCAGGCGGGATACTTAACGCGTTAGCTTCGCTACTTAAGGGGTCGATACCCCAAACAGCTAGTATCCATCGTTTACGGCGTGGACTACCCGGGTATCTAATCCGGTTTGCTCCCCACGCTTTCGTGCCTTAGCGTCAGAAATGGTCCAGTAACCTGCCTACGCCATTGGTGTTCCTTCTTATATCTACGGATTTCACTCCTACACAAGAAATTCCAGTTACCTCTACCATTCTCGAGTTAGTGAGTTTGAATAATAGTCTGTATGGTTGAGCCACCAGGTTTCACTATTCACTTTACTAACCGCCTACGCAACTCTTTACGCCCAGTCACTCCGGATAATGCTTGCACCCTACGTATGACCGCGGCTGCTGGCACGTAGTTAGCCGGTGCTTATTCATGAGTTACCGTCATATTCTTCACTCATAAAAGAAGTTTACGACCCGAGGGCCTTCATCCTTCACGCGGCGTTGCTCCATCAGGGTTGCCCCCATTGTGGAAGATTCCTCACTGCTGCCTCCCGTAGGAGTCTGGACCGTGTCTCAGTTCCAGTCTGGCTGATCATCCTCTCAGACCAGCTACGGATCGTCGGCTTGGTGAGCCATTACCTCACCAACAACCTAATCCGACGCGGGCTCCTCCTAAAGCGAATAAATTCTTTAATCCGAAGACCATATGCGGTATTAGCACACCTTTCGGTGCGTTATCCCTCACTTTAGGGCAGATTCCCACGCGTTACTCAGCCGTCCGCCGCTCGCCGCCAAGTAGTAAACTACTCGCGCTGCCGCTCGACTTGCATGTGTTAGGCACGCCGCCAGCATTCATCCTGAGCCAGGATCAAACTCTCCATAAAAGATGTATCAAATTGATACGTCTATATTGCTCATATAAACATTGACGATGATTGTTTCAGAATGAAATTATACCGAAGGTATAATCTCTTTCGAAACATTAATTGCACAACTAAATTGTTAATGATCGATTGATCTGCTCGCTTACGCTCCACACGTTCAAATTGTATGTCGCTTCGGTTCAGTGTTTTGTCCCTGCGACCAGACTAATACCTATCTTACTCAACCTGACGCAAAGTGTCAACACTTTTTTTACATTAAATTGTTACTAAAAATACAACAGCCCCAACTGCAGCGCCAACCAGCGCGCCAATCGCGACTTCAGCCGGCTCGTGACCCTTGGCAAAACGCGGCAATATCTCTTTAGAGCCCGACGCTTCTACCAAGCGCGCAATAATCTCGCCCTGCTTGCCGCTTGATCGGCGGACCATCATTGCATCGTACATAACAATTGCCGTTAGTAGCGCCGCGACACCAAACAAGCCGCCATCGACGCCATCTTTAAGCGCCACTACCATCAACACCGCCACAGCCGTCGCACTATGCGCACTTGGCATGCCGCCCGATATATACAAACTACGAAATTTGCGTACCGAGCGGCTTTTTGCCACCGCAAGAAGGTATTTCGAACCTTGCGCCACTACCCAGGCGCTTAATGCAGCGAGCAAATACGGCGAAATCATTATTGCGAAGCTTCCTCGCCCGGCTCAGCCTGCTCGGCCATCAAACTCACCGACGCTACCGTGTCGCCATCCGACATCTTCATAATGCGCACGCCTTGGGTTGTGCGGCCTAACGTTGGCACATCCTTCAAGCCAACGCGAATTGCCTGCCCCATACTCGAAATCAGCAACACTTCGACGTCTTCTTCTTTGATCGTTTGCGCCGTAATAATTGGGCCAGTTTTAGCCGTTACCACCGCCGCTTTAATACCGACGCCTCCACGTTTGTGCGTTGGGAAGTTTGAAACTTTGGTTGATTTGCCGTAGCCATTTTGCGAAATTACCAACAAGGTTCGCTCGTCGTTTGCGACGTCCATACCAACAACCCAGTCATTCGGGCGAAGGCGGACCCCGCGCACACCACGCGCCGCACGGCCCATCGAACGCACATCGCCTTCGTTAAAGCGCACCGCCTGCCCCGCCGAAGTCGAGATAATGATATCATCGCTTCCGCTACTTTGGCGCACCCAGCGCAGTTCATCGCCGTCATCCAACTTAATCGCAATCAAGCCGTTAGTGCGAATATTGCTGTAATCTTTGAGCGGCGTCTTTTTAATCGTCCCCTTCACGGTCGCCATAAACAAGAAGCCTTTGTCGCGCGCATCTTTGGCGCTCTTAATTACCGTGGTAATCTTTTCTTCTGGCTGAAGTTGCAACAAATTCACCGCCGCGACACCTTTGGCATTCAAGCCAGCCGCTGGCACTTCGTACGTTTTCAAACGGAACACGCGCCCGCGATTTGTGAAGAACAGCAACCAATCGTGCGTATTTGCCTGAATCATATGATCGATCACGTCGGCATCTTTGGTTTTCATCCCGCGCCTACCTTTGCCACCGCGGTTTTGTTTGCGATAATCGCTCACTAAGGTGCGCTTGATGTAATTTTCGCTCGTCAAAAGAATCACCGCTTCTTCTTCCGGAATCAATTCTTCGTCGCTAAACTTCCCGAGTTCGTGATTAATCACCTTCGAACGGCGTTCATCACCGTACTTTTCTTTCATATCAAGCAATTCAGTTTTGATGATTGCCAAAATCTCGTTCTCGTCGGCCAAAATTTCTTCGAAACGTTTAATCATCGCCAGGAGTTCGTTCAGCTCATTCTCAATCGCTTCACGCTCTAGGCCAGTCAAACGGCGCAGTTGCATCGCCAAAATGGCTTTAGCCTGAATTTCACTGAGCTTGAACTTTTTAATCAACGCCGCTTCGGCTTCGGGCTGTGTTTTGCTGGCACGAATCGTTTTAATCACTTCATCAATATGATCAAGCGCGATTTTGTAGCCTTCCAAAATGTGGGCACGCTCCTTGGCTTTACGCAGCTCGTATTCCGTGCGGCGGCGCACCACTTGCTGACGGTGCTTTACAAATTCGTCGAGCATTTCGCGTAGTCCCAACACTTTTGGCTCAATACCGTTCACCAGCGCCAGCATGTTAAAGCTAAAGCTGGTTTGCAGCGCCGTCAGTTTATAGAGCTGGTTTAGAAGCTTTTTCGGATACGCATCCTTCTTTAGTTCCACCACCACACGCACTTTACCGCGGGCAGTTTCGTCGCGAAGGTCGCTAATGCCGGTGATTTTTTTATCTTTCACCAGTTCGGCAATTTTTTCGATCAACGTGGCTTTATTCACGCCATACGGCACTTCGCTCACTACAATCTGGTGGCGACCGCGCTTGGTTTCTTCAATTTCCGCCACAGCACGCACGGTAATGCTCCCGCGCCCAGTGGCGTACGCCTGGCGCATTGGCGCGCCGCCGTAAATTGTCGCGCCGGTTGGAAAATCAGGACCTTTCACGTAGCGTAGCAAATCGTCGACCGTTGCTTCGCTGTTGTCGATGAGTTCAATACACGCATCTACCAGTTCGCCAAGGTTGTGCGATGGAATATTTGTTGCCATACCAACGGCAATACCAATTTGGCCGTTCAAAAGCAGGTTTGGCAATTTAGCTGGCAACACAACCGGCTCTTGTTCTGAACCATCAAAGTTATCACGGAAATCAACCGTTTCTTTGTCGATATCTACCAAAATATCGTCGGCAGTTTTTGCCATACGTGCTTCGGTATAACGCATTGCGGCTGGCTCGTCGCCGTCCATCGAACCAAAGTTACCCTGGCCTTGAATCAGCGGATAGCGCAGTGACCACGGTTGCGCAAGACGCACCATCGAGTTATAAATCGCTGAGTCACCGTGCGGGTGATATTTACCCATCACGTCACCGACGATACGCGCAGACTTTACAAATTTTGCCGTCGAACGGTTGCCGTTTTGATTCATTGAATACAAAATACGTCGGTGCACCGGCTTCAAGCCGTCGCGCACATCTGGCAAAGCACGATCAATAATCACGCTCATCGAGTAGCGGAAGAAGCTATCTTCCATCACCTTTTCAAGTGTACGGTGTTCAATGCCTGGCGTATCAACAAGTTCTGGCGTTACGGCAACATCTTCTGCCGCTGCGTCGTCGCCTTCTGGTATATGTGTTGTTTTATCGTTATCCATCATCAACCCCTAAATATCTAGTTCCTCTAATGTTGCGTTCTTTGCTTCAGATTGAATAAAGTTCTTACGCAAGCTTACGTCTTCGCCCATCAGTTTGGTAAAGATAGCGTCAGCGCGTTCAGCATCTTCAACGCCTACTTTAATCAGCACGCGGTTTTCTGGGTTCATGGTTGTTTCCCATAATTGTTCGGCATCCATTTCACCCAAACCTTTAAAGCGCGAAATCGTCACGCCCGCTTGCTTCACGCGGTCGTCGTTTTCATCGATTGAAACGCCGCGCTCTTTGCGATCAGCAATCAACGTTGTCAAGGCTTTATCAAGCGATGGTTCGTCATACACATACTGCTTTTTCTGGCCTTTGTTAATGCTGTAGAGTGGCGGTTTTGCCAAATACACGTAGCCAGCTTCGACAATTTCCTTCATATAACGGAAGAAGAATGTCAAAAGCAGCGTGGCAATGTGGCTGCCGTCCACGTCGGCGTCGGTCATGATTA
>CAMEGH010000045.1 GCA_945916045.1 uncultured Candidatus Saccharibacteria bacterium | reverse complement strand
TGAAGAATTTTATTGCGTTTGCGATGCTTTTTGTGGTGTCGGGCTGGTTTAGCGGCCTGCTGTAGGCGAACATAGTTTGTTTGGCGCTGAATTTAGCGCTATAATAGAGGTATTATGAAACGTACACAGCTTTTTTCCAAAACGAGTAAAACCAGCCCATCGGGCGAAACCGCAAAAAACGCACAACTTTTGATTCGCGCCGGATTTGTGGTAAAAGAAATGGCCGGCGTGTACGATTATTTGCCGCTGGGCAAGCGCACGCTCGAAAAAATTGTGCAAGTAATCCGCGAAGAAATGGACGCGATTGGCGGCAACGAAATCAGCTTGACGGCGCTGCAATCGCCAGATGCGTGGCAGGCGAGCGGCCGCTGGAGTGACGACGTGATGGACGTGTGGTTTAAAACCAAACTTGCCAACGGCACGGAGCTCGGCTTGGCGCCAACGCACGAAGAGCCGCTCACGAAGCTGATGAAAAACTTTATTTCCAGCTACAAAGATTTGCCAGTGTATCCGTATCAATTCCAAATTAAATTCCGCAACGAACTCCGTTCAAAAAGCGGTTTGATGCGCGGGCGTGAATTTTGGATGAAAGATTTGTACAGCTTTAGCAAAAATCAGGCTGAGCACGAGGCATTTTACGAAAAGACGGCCGAAGCGTATCACGAAGTGTACGAACGCTTGGGCTTGGGCGACATTACGTACAAAACGTTTGCCAGCGGTGGGAGTTTTTCGAAATATAGCCACGAATTCCAGACGCTGAGCGACGTGGGCGAAGATATAATTTACGTGCATGAAGGCAAAAAAATCGCCATCAACGAAGAAGTCTACACTGATGAAGTGCTGGCTGATCTTGGTGTCGCGCGCGACGAACTGGTGGCAAAAAAAGCGGTCGAAGTGGGCAATATTTTTACCTTGGGCGAAAAGTTTTCTGACGCGCTCGACCTTCGCTACACCGACGAACATGGCCAGCAACAAACCGTCTTTATGGGGAGTTACGGGATTGGCCCAAGCCGTTTGATGGGCTTAATTGCCGAACATTTTGCCGACGAAAAAGGCTTAGTCTGGCCAGAAAACATCGCACCATTCAAAGTATATTTAGTACGAATTGGCGGTGAAGCAGCGATTCAAAAAGCGGATGAAATCTACGGTATGCTGAGCGATGCCGGCATCGAAGTATTATATGACGACCGCGATGCGCGCCCGGGCGAGAAGTTTTCTGACGCAGAACTAATGGGAATTCCGTACACGCTAACGGTGAGCGACCGCTTGCTCGACGGCGGTGAGTTTGAACTTAAGCGCCGCGCGGGGGGAGACGCGGAACTCTTGACGCCAGAGGCGCTGCTTGATACACTTGTGTAACTGTCGCAGCAAGGGTGGAAACGAAATAGAACGAAAATAGTTTGCGTGTGCCGAAGATTTGGGCGTCGCGCAAGAAAAGGATGAATATGAAGAAAGTATATAATATTACCGCAGAAGGTAAAAAAGAGCTTGAAAAAGAGCTTGAAACACTAAAAGGGCGCCGCGGTGAAATCGCCGAAAAAATCGCCGAAGCACGCGATTACGGTGATTTGAGTGAAAATGCCGAATACGACGCTGCCCGCGAAGAGCAGGGCGTGGTAGAAACGCGTATCGCAGAAATCGAAGAGATTTTGCAAAACGCCGAAATTATTGCTGGTGGCTCGAAGGGTAAAGTGGGGCTTGGTTCGGTTGTTGAACTAAAAAGCAGCAAAAAAACCGTTGAATACACCTTGGTCGGTCCGGTTGAAGCGGATCCGCTGAACGGCAAAATTAGCAACGAAAGCCCAATCGGTATGGCACTTGAAGGCAAAAAAGTTGGCGAAACCGCGACTATTACGACGCCAAAAGGCGAAACCGAATACGAAATTATTTCGATTAAGTAAGGTTTTTGTGGCGCAGATTTTGCGCAAAATAAAAATACCACCTCGGCAAAAGGTGGTATTTTGTGGTTTTGGCGGGTTAGGCGTCTTGGAGTTCGCTTGTTTTTTCGCGACGATCCATTTCCTCGAGGTAGTATTCGAGCTGCTCGTCAGGCAGGTAGACTGATTCGCCTGAACTAAGGTGGTCGTTAATTTCGTCAACATCAACACCATGCATGGCACTGGCGCCAATATGCTGCTCGCGAAGTGTGTGCTGGGTTTGTTTGCGCGCTTTAGTGAACGCTTCTCGAATCATATCTTCGGTACCTTCAACTGGATGTCCGTTCTCTATGAGCTCTTCAAGAAGTTCATACTGTGTTTCAATGGGTGTATTGCGTCGAGTGAGGTCACGTGCGAGGTTGATAAAAGGGTTTACGTCGCCGATGTACACAGCATGGAGAAGGTCGCTGCGGTCGTGGTGATAGTCGGGTACACTAGTGGGTTGCGCTTGCTCGTGGGCAGTTGGCGCGGCAAGAGAGTCGCTTGGATTTTGATTTGGTTGAAAGTTGTTTTTTTCCATATATATCATCCTTGCTATATCTATGTTTGCTTATACTAGCACGATTCCCTTAAAAAAGCAATACATAAGCGTGGCAAATATATCAGGGGGCGGGTCAGAAAATCGCAATAAGTAAGCGAAGCGCTATATATAGCGTCATTAGCGCTTATGGCAACACTATTGCATAATATATTTCTGAAATGTAGTCTTTACAACAAATTTTCGCCACTACCGAACTGCCAAAAAATACGTTATAATGGATGACATTATGGCCACACTACAAGATTATCGCAATGAACGACTTCGCAAACTAGACGAGCTCCGTGAGCTGGGAATTCAGCCGTACCCGGCAAGCAGCGAGCGCACGCATCATTGCCAGGCAATTATTGATGAGTTTGCCACGCTCGAAGGGCAAACCGTGACGGTGGTTGGCCGCGTAATGAACTTGCGTAAATTTGGCAAGCTGGCGTTTATTGTGCTGCGCGATATGAGCGGGCAAGTGCAGCTGTTTATGCACGGCCCTGATGTGGCTGAGCTTGATGCGAGCAAGAACATCGTTGGTATGAAGCAGTTGCCGCTGCTTGACTCTGGCGATTTTGTGCAGGCGACTGGCGAAGTCATTAAAACCAAAACTGGCGAAATCTCTGTTGGCGTGAAAGAACTGCGTTTGCTCAGCAAAGCACTGCGCCCAATGCCAACCGAACTTACGAGCAAGGAAGAACGCTTCCGCCGCCGCTATATCGATATGAACGTCAATCTTGAGGTGCGCGAACGTTTTGTGCGCCGCAGTATCTTCTGGCAGGCAACGCGCGATTACCTAAATAGCAACGGGTTCATAGAAGTGAACATTCCGGTGCTCGAACACACCACTGGTGGCGCCGACGCGAACCCATTTGTTACCAGTATGGATTCGCTCGATGATCAGCCGTTTTACTTGCGCATTAGCCACGAATTGCCGCTCAAGCGCTTGATCGGTGCCGGCTTTGAAAAGGTGTACGACCTTGGTCCACGCTTTCGTAACGAAGGTATGACTGAAGAGCATCTACCTGAGCATATTGCAATGGAATGGTACGCGGCCTACTGGGATTGGCAAAAGGGCATGCGCTTTATGGAAGGCATGTATAAAGACGTGTTGCAAAAAACCTTCGGTACGCTGCAGTTTAACGTTCGCGGGTTTGACGTTGATATGAGCAAAGAGTGGGAAGTGTGGGATTATGCCACAGTGATTAACGACCGCTATGGTATTGATGTGTACGAAAGCTCACTCGATGACGTAAAGCAGGCGCTCAAAGATAACAAACTTGAAGTTGAGAAAACTGAAAATCGTGCGCGTGGGATTGATAAATTGTGGAAGAATATTCGCAAAGATGTAGCCGGCCCGGTGTGGTTAGTGAATACGCCAAAATTTATTTCGCCTTTGGCAAAAACCAACCCTGAAGACGAACGTGTGGTTGAACGTTTCCAGCCGGTGATTGCTGGTAGCGAACTTGGCAATGGCTTTTCGGAGCTCAACGACCCAATCGACCAACTGGGCCGTTTTGTCGAACAGCAACAGATGCGTGACGCCGGCGACGACGAAGCGATGATGCTTGACATCGACTATGTAGAAATGCTCGAATACGGCATGCCACCTGCGTGTGGCTGGGGCTGGAGTGAGCGCGTGTTCTGGATTTTTGAAGGCGTTTCGGCGCGTGAAGGCGTGCCGTTCCCGCAAATGCGCCATGAAGTTGATGAAACAACTAAGTCGCTTTACCCAGAGGCGGGACTATAAAAATGCGTTCGGCTAAGGTGGAGCGACGACTGTATTGGCTGCTTGATGCGGTGGTGTTGATTGGCTTGGCGGGCGTTATTTTGGTGCTGTTTCGGGCGCAATCGGTGGAACTGGCGGTGTTTGAAATTATGGCGTTTAGCGTGAGTGTCACGGCGGTGACGTTGGCGATTTTGGGCGCGATCAGCAATATTCACCAACGCCGCGTTATGCAGCGAATGGCGCGCGAAATGCACGAAGCGATTACCGAAATTAAAGATCTGCACAAAGACAACGAGGCGATTCAGCGTGCGCTTGAAGAAGATTCTGTGCAATTTGCTAAAGAAATTGCCGAAGTTTTGGCCGAATTTGGCGTTATTGCTGATGCCGCTAAGCGCCACGCTGTTGCTGGCAACATCGAGAAAAAAGTGCGAAAACGCGTCAAAAATACACCGCAACAGGGGAAATAACCGATATGAAATTTGTCAGCTCGGCGCAAAATTCCCATATAAAACATGTGCGCAAATTGGCAAATACCGCATCGTACCGCGCAAAACAGGGCCAAACGGTGCTAGAAGGCGTGCATTTGTGCGAAAGTTACGCGCAGCAAAACAGCGTGCCACAGCTATGTATTGTGAGCGAAACTGGTGCCGAAAACCCAGAAGTTGGCGCAATTTTGCGCACGATTGCCACTAAAAATGTGCCAACTTTGGCGGTGCCGGATACGCTTTTTGGCGCGATTAGCCAGCTTGAACAAGGCGTCGGCGTGCTGTTTGTGATTGACGTGCCGCCGCAAAACAGCGCACCAATTATCACAGAAACAGCGCTGCTGCTTGACGATGTGCAAGACCCAGGCAATTTGGGAACGA
>CAMEGH010000044.1 GCA_945916045.1 uncultured Candidatus Saccharibacteria bacterium | reverse complement strand
ATAGCGGCGGCTGTTTCATCACAACTGCTCTCGATTCCCAAAATCTTCATGAGTTTATACAATTATACCACTTTTAGCAGTATAAAACTGGTGGAAAATAAAAAAGCTCTCTATAAAACAAGGGAGGTGAATATGACAAGCAAGCATAGATACGAGAAATCACGAGGTTTCGCGAACGTCGTAGCTATTTTTGCGCGATTCCCCCTCTTCGTACCAAAACAAAAGTGCTATAATAAAGAAACTATGGGTATAAAGCAAAAGTTGGTCAAAGGGGTACGAGGAACGCTTCCGACAGGAGCGGTTCGTTCGTTGGAGGAATCGTACCGAAAAACAAGGGTAAAAGCGGTGTCGGCGCGTTACGGCAATCCGGCAAAAGGCTTGCGCGTGATTGCGGTGACGGGCACGAACGGCAAAACCACTACGTGCTGCTATATTAACCAGATCTGGAAGCAAGCGGGCTACAAAACCGCCATGTTTACGACCGCGCTGATTGAAGTTGCGGGCAAAACGCAGCTAAATGACCTGAACGCAACCGTGGCAACGACCGCGCGTATGCAGCAGTTTTTTGCCGATGCGCGCAAAGCCAAGGTTGATTTTGTGGTGCTAGAAATTACCAGCCACGCGCTTGATCAGCACAAATTAGACGGCGTGCCGATTGAAGCCGCCGTGATGACCAACCTGACGCAAGACCATCTTGATTACCACAAAACTATGGAAAACTACGCCGCTGCCAAAGGCAAACTTTTTGCCGAAGAACCGCGCTATATCGTGCTCAACCGCGACGATGAATGGTTTGATTTCTTTGACGAATTTACCGCGTTAGAGCAAAAAATGACCTACGGCAAACACGACGAAGCCGAGGCAAAAATTACCGCCACAAAACTCTACAAAAAGGGGAGTGAGGCGAATGTGGTGTTCGATCACCAAACCGAGCTTGAGCTAGCGACGCATTTGCCGGGCGAATTTAACATCGCCAACATGACGGCTGCCGCGAGCGTGTGCTATTTGCTGGGCGTAAATATTGAGGATATTATTACTGGCGTGGCTGACTTGGAATCGATTCCTGGCCGGTTTGAGCGCGTGACAGAAGATTTGCCCTACGAGGTGAATGTAGATTACGCGCATACATCAGACGCACTGGAAAAGTTACTCCAAACCGTGAAGGAAATTACCAAAAACCGCGTGATTTTGGTGTTTGGCGCGTGTGGCGACCGCGATGCTGGCAAGCGCCCGATTATGGGCGAAGTGGCGGCGCGTTTGGCGGATCGCATCATTTTAACCGATGAAGAAAGCTATAATGAAGACCCAACGGCAATTCGCCAGCAAGTATTTACAGGCATTGAAGCGGCGGGTGGCGCGGCAAAAACCACCGAAATTGCTGATCGTAAAGAGGCGATTAAAAAGGCGCTCGACGTAGCGGTAAAGGGCGACACCGTGCTGATTACCGGCATGGGCCACGAGCAGTTCCGTATCGTGAAGGGCGAAAAATTGCCGTGGAATGATAGTGCGGTAGTGCGGGAACTAACAGAAAAAGCCTAAGAAAAAACCGGCAAACGGGATTGCTTGCCGGGTGGTTAGTAGTCGGTGATGAGTGTTGCTTTTTTTTCGTTGAATTTCAGCGTTGCGATACAATCGCTATCCTTGATGTGGCCGTCGGCGACAAAGGAGTCGCTGAACTGGCGAAAGCCCGTGGGGACAAACGACAAAGTGCTTCGGATTCGCGTCAAATGCTCGGTGCATTCAATCAAAACAGAAGTGTGACGTGTGGCGGCGGCGCGTGCAACCTGTTCTCGTAAATGATCGATTCCGTTCGGAAGCGATACGAGATACTCGTTCAAGGGCGCCAGGCCGTCAAAATCATCGTAGATGTTATCGTGCATTAGGACCACCCTTTCAAAGGTAGTGACCGACTAAACCTGTACTATAATAGCACAAAAATTAGTTTTATGCAAGTACTGATTCGTGTGCATCGTGCGAGGTTGAAGAATTGTCGTCGATATAGCCCGCAGCCTGGTCGATCGCACTTTTCCAGAATGGTGTAATTTCTTGCGTCGCTTCATAACGAGCGTTCCATGAACCAGGGATAAAATCTTCATTTTCGTAACCAGACTCCATAATAATAAGATCTTGAGGAACATCCTGGCCTTTGCTAGCGTAGTAGTCGACTTGCTTGTTCCAGGCATTATCAGCTGCCGTCTGGGAAGCTTTCACGTCAATACGTACTTCCGCTCCATTCGGCGCAGTAACGATATAGTCGATACCCTTTTTATCTTCTTCGGTTGTTCCTTCGCGATAATCATAGCCGTCTGGTAGATTTAGAAAAACGGATTCGGCAGCAAGTTCATGCTTCATGCCGCGTGCAGCCATCTCGGTTTCGTATACGATATCGTCAGCCTGTTCCTTGCTGTGGCCAAGATTCATGGCAACGCTGCGTACTGTATGGACAAGTTGCTGGGGTGCAATGCCTGTGTGATTTCTAATAATCGACTTAAGTGAGCCGTTGTAGTCAATTACTTGCTCTTTTGCCTGTGCTTTGACCTCTTTTGAGCCATCGCGCAGATCAGGAAGTGCATTAATAGTGGCGCTCATTACTCTGGTAAGTTCAATTATCGGATAGTCTTTGTGGCGTTCCATGCCTTTGTTTGTAAAGTTTTCACTAACTTTTTCGGCTGCACTTGTAATAAAGTCACCAGAGTCTTCGCGGCTCATACCTTTTAGGGCTTCGGCGCCAAGCTTGCGAGCCGCGAGCAATTTGCGGTGCACTTCGTGCACATGCTGGGTTGTTTCAATATTTGTAGGAGTGTTTCTTTCGCGCATACTTTTTTTGTTTTTTGAATTTTATTACTTTATTTATACTAGCATAAACCTATTGAAAAGTCAATAGTTAAAAGGTAGAAAAGTATTGGCACTCTACGCTTGCAAGTGCCAATTAGTTTGATTATAATAAAAATACAACAGTAACGAACGGAGGAAATATGAGTTCAGTAATCAATCCATTAGGGGATCGTGTCGTTGCCGTGCGTGAAAAAGCACAAGAAAAAACAGCGAGCGGCCTGTATTTGCCAGATAGTTCAAAAGAAAAGCCAGTCACGGCAGAAGTGGTGGCGGTTGGCCCAGATGCGACGCAGGTGAAAAAGGGCGACAAGATCGTGTATAAAGAATATTCAACCACGGAGCTTAAAATTAACGATGTGGAATATTTGATTGTAAAGGAAGAGGATATTTTAGCGACGGTGTAGTCGAAATTAGGAGGAAATCATGGCGAAAAAAGTATTTTATAATGATGATGCGCGCGAGCGAGTGCTTGGCGGCGCAAAAGCGCTCTACGACGCAGTGCGCGTTACCTACGGGCCAAAAGGCGGCAACGTTGTTATTGCCAAAAGCTTTGGCGGCCCAACCGTTACGCACGATGGCGTGACAGTAGCGGAAAGTGTTGAACTGCCAGAAAACGATGACGAAACGCTTGGCTATAAAGTGGGCGCAGAACTTATCAAACAAGCTGCTACCAAGCTCAATAAGGTTGCTGGCGACGGCACCACTACGGTAACGGTGCTAACCTACAATATTTTGAAAGAAGCCAATCGCTTGATTGCTGCCGGGCACAACCCACAAGAACTACGCAAGGGAATCGAAGCAGCTGGCCGCGAAGTAGTGGCTGAGCTCGATAAGCTAGCGGAAGGAATTGAAGGCAAAAACGCCCGTGTGGCCGAAGTCGCGACTATTTCAGCGGGGAGTCGAGATATTGGCGAATTGATTGCCGACGTGATTGCAAAAATCGGCAAAGACGGCGTGGTAACGGTAGAAGCTGGCCAGGGACTCGAGATGGAATCAGAGGTGGTGGAAGGCTTTAGCTTGGATCGTGGTTTTACAAGCGCACTCTTTATTACTGATGTAAACCGCCAAGAAGCGGTGTTTGAAAAGCCGGCCGTGGTTGTGACTGATAAAAAACTTTCGAGTATTCAAGATGTGGCGCCGTTGCTTGAAAAGCTCGCCCAAGCAGGTAAAAAAGACCTTGTGCTGATTGCCGAAGAAGTTGAGGGCGAAGCACTGAGCGTGCTTGTATTAAACAAACTGAAAGGCGTCTTTAACAGCGTGGCTGTCAAGGCACCAAGCTTTGGTGATCGCCGCAAAGAAGTGTTTGAAGACATTGCAGTGCTGACTGACGCAACAGTGGTTAGTGAAGAGCGCGGCATGAGCTTCGACAACGTTGGGCTTGAAGTAATCGGTGCGGCACGCAAGGTGATTGTTGGTAAAGACGAAACCACCATTATCGAAGGCGCCGGCACGAAAAAAGCGGTCGAAGCACGCATTGCGCAAATTGTTGCGCAGGCCGAAAATGCCCCAAGTAGCTACGACAAAGAGCAGTACGAAAAGCGCGCTGCAGCACTCAGCGGCAAAGTGGCTGTCATTAAAGTAGGCGGTGCTTCTGAAACCGAAATCGACGAGAAGAAATACCGCGTGGATGATGCTGTGGCCTCTACTAAGGCGGCGCTCGCAGAGGGTATTGTCGCTGGTGGCGGCGTGACGCTGGTGAACCTTTCAGGTAAAATTAAAGCCGATGGCGCGGATTCTATTAGCGCTGGTAAGCTGATTTTGAAGAATGCCTTGAAGCAGCCATTCGTGCAAATTATGAAGAACGCGGGGCTCAATAGCGAGGCGTTGCTGGCACAAGTAGAAGCTGCGAAGGCCGGCCAAGGTGTAAACGTGATGGAGCCAGAAAAGGGCTTGGTTGACGTGAAAAAAGCTGGCGTGATTGACCCAGCACGCGTAACCAAAGAAGCAGTGCAAAACTCTGTTTCAATCGCTTCAACTGCGGCAACGATGGGTGCACTTGTGGTGGACATTCCAGCTGAGGCAAACGACGCACCAGCGATGGGCGGTGGCATGCCTGGAATGGGAATGATGTAGCTTCCGCCAAAACGGCAAAAAGAATCGCTCAACAAAGGGCGATTCTTTTTTGTGCGAGCTTGTGGAAAACCTGTGGATGTGCACGGTATTTTCCGAATCCTACCACTGTTTGTTACAATAGAACTATGAATACAATCTTGGTGGAAATTGCGGCCTATCGTGATGATGAGTTGCCGAAGACGAT
>CAMEGH010000043.1 GCA_945916045.1 uncultured Candidatus Saccharibacteria bacterium | reverse complement strand
TGGCGTGTACGACCGCGACCCAGCCATGCATAGCGACGCCGAAAAGTTCGAACAACTTACCTTGCAGCAGGCTGTAGAACGCCCAGATATTAAAGTAATGGACAAAGCGGCGATTGCCCTGGCGGCGGATTACGAAAAACCAATTGTGGTGTGCAAATTGCTTGAAGAAGGTCACATTGCGCGCGCCGTGCAAGGCGACGCGGTTGGTACACGAATTTTGGCGGCGCACGAATAAGCCGCGCTTGCCTGGAATCATTTTATGACACAAAAAATCACCGTCAATATGGCCAGCGAAAGCGAAATTTCTGTGCAAGGCCATGGGGTTCATACGGCGTATGAAGAGTTAGCAAGTGCACTTGAAGCGCGCGACGATATCACGCTTATTCGTGGTGGATTTGGCAAAAAAGTAACGTGTGATGTGTACCATTTGCACACGGTTGGCGCGCACATGTGGCGTAAACTTTTTGCAAAACATACACCAAAAGTGGTGTCGGCGCACGTCATTCCGGCGTCGTTTATTGGCTCGGTGCTTCTGGCAGAATATTGGCAGTCGTTCGCAAAATGGTATTTGCGCACGATGTATAGCAAGGCGGATAAGGTTTTGGCTGTGTCGAAAACTGTGGCAGATGTGTTGGTGAATGAATTACATATTTCGCCAGAAAAAGTTTCAGTACTATACAATACGATCGACATGAGCCGCTATCATACGACGCCAAAAGACATGGCAAAAGCTCGCCAGAATCTTGGTATCGCAAACGATACATTTGTAGTGGTTGGCATTGGCCAGGTGCAGCCGCGTAAACGGCTTGACACGTTTATTGCGATGGCGCAGGCGCTGCCAAATGTGCAATTTTATTGGGTTGGCGGCATTCCCTTTAAGCAGCTCGGCGCAAAAGTGGCAGACATGAAACGCTTGATGAATTCAACGCCAAAAAACCTTACGATTACCGATGTTATTCCGCACGAAAAAGTGCGCGAATATTTGCAATCTGCCGATGTTTTTTGCTTGCCCGCCGAGCAAGAAAATCACCCAATGTGTGTACTGGAAGCGGCCGGCGCTGGTTTGCCGATTGTGCTGCGCGATATTCCCGAATACGACGATACGTTTGCAGATGACGCGCTTCGTTGCGCAGATGACGAAGCGTTTATTGCGGCAATTTTGCAGTTTCAATCGAGCGAAGAGGTGCGCCAAAAATATCGCCAAAACTCCGCAAAAATTGCCCAAAGATTTGACAGCAAATCTGCAGCTGGTACGCTAAAAGAGATGTACAAAACGCTTATCGACGAACAGGACGCCCGCTAAATTATGCGTATTGGCCTGTTCACTGACACGTACCGCCCGGCTACAAACGGGATTGTCACGGTGGTAGATATTACGCGCAAACGGCTTGAAGAGGCCGGCCACGAAGTGTTTGTGTTCTGCCCGAAAGTTCGTTCCGACGACAGCCCGCCCGACGATCACGTCATTCATTTCCCAAGTTTGCCGACAAAATTATTCAACGATAGCCGCATTTCGATGTTTTTCCCGCCGCGGCGCATGCGTGCAATCAACAAGCTAAATCTAGATGTGATCCACTTTTTTACGCCGGCGCAAGTGGGCTTGATGGGCGTGTACGCGGCGCAGCGCACGGGTGCGGTGCTGGTTGGGCAGCATTGCACGGATTTTTACCAATATGTGGAGCATTACCCGCAAGCGCTGCCTGGTGTGTTAGCGTTGGCCACAACCCTTCCCTTTACGTTTCGGTTTGATGGTGTGGACGCAAAAACCATGCTTTCGATGTATCGGCCGCAATTTGGCGTGGTGAAGTGGAATCGCGACGTGGTAGAAAGTGTGATTACGATGCTTTATAGCCGGTGCGATGCGGTGATTGCGTTGTCGCGCAAAAGCAAACGCCAGCTAGAATCGTGGCGCGGCGAATATACGTATGATGTTACACTCATGCCGACCGGTGTTGACGCGCTGCCTGCGCCAAAAAAAGGCGACGTTGTGGCGTTTCAAAAAGCCTGGAATATTGCGCCAGACGACGAAGTAATTGGCTACGTTGGGCGGCTTGGGTCTGAAAAAAATCTAGATTTATTGGTAAAAGCGTTTGCCTACTTGGCGCCGCGCCGGCCAAAATTGAAGCTGCTTTTTGTGGGCGATTTTGACTACCGCGAAACGCTTGAGAATTTGGCTGAAGAAACCGGCTATGGCGAGCGCGTGATTTTTACTGGCAAATTGCCGCGCAACGATTTGGGCACGGTCTACGCCACGCTCGACATCTTCCTCTTCCCTTCTACCACTGATACGCAAGGTTTGGTTGTGCACGAAGCCGCGCTAGCCGGCTGCCCGCTTGTTTTGGTAGATAAAGGCTTAAGCGAAGTAATTATTGATGGCGAAAATGGCTTTTTTGCGAACGAAAATGGGCTGAGTATTGCGCGCAAATCGGCCGAAATTTTGGACGACCCTGCGCTAAAGGCGCGATTTGCAAAGCGCAGCTGCGAATTGGCGCAAAATTACAGCGAAACCAAGCAAGTTGGCAAGCAAATTGCGCTGTATAAAACGCTGCTCGAAGAAGAGCATTTTCCGCTTTGACATCTGCTATAATAAAAAGGAACGATGGCGAAAAAACCAACAATTTCGATAGTAATTCCGGCGTATAATGAAGCGGCCGTGATTGAGCAATGCTTGCGTTCGTGCGTGAATCAGCGCGATTTGGCAGATGAAATTATTGTGGTCGATAACAATTCTACCGATGAAACAGCGGCGATTGTAACGCGTTTGCAAAAGGCGCATAAAACCGCCAATATTCGCCTGGTGCATGAAAAAGAACAAGGCATGGTTCCGGCGCGTAACCGTGGGTTTGCGGAAGCAAAAAGCGCTATTTTTGGCCGGATTGATGCAGATTCTCTTTTGGAGGAAGGCTGGGTGGAGAGCGTGCGCAATACGTTTGCCGACCCAGAAGTGATGGCGGCAACTGGCCCAGTGGTGTATCACGATATGCCGATGAAGAAAATCGGCTTTTCGATGGACCGGCGTATTCGCCAGGCGCTGCATAATTCCGCCAAAGATCATACGTTTTTGTTTGGGAGTAATATGGCGATTCGTGCGAACGCGTGGCGCGAGATTCAGGACATTTTGCACCGTGATGAAGACGATTTGCTGCACGAAGATATCGATTTAGCGCTGAGTTTGTATCGTAAAAACCTAAAAGTTGCCTACGACGAAATGATGATTGCCGGTATGTCGGCGCGGCGGATTGAAGACAATCCGAAGGATTTTTACAACTACATTATGCGCTTTGAACGCACATTCCAGGCACATAACGTTCGCAGCGCCCACGCCCGCATTCCCATTTTTATTTATATGCTCATCTACTTCCCTGTCCGCACCATCCGCAAGTTTTACAATCCCGAAACGAACCGGTTTACGTTGCAAAAAGTGCGCGACGATATCCGCGAGATTACCGAAAAGGCCTAGCACTCGCAGTTTTCGCCCGCGCTCATATCTGTTATAATAAAGCGTTATGATTGCCGATATTCACATCACCGAAAAATCTTTTGGCGCTAAAAGCTTGATGAAAAATATCAAGTTTTCGATTGATGATGGCGAAAAGGTTGGCGTGGTTGGCCGCAATGGCGTAGGAAAATCGACGCTATTTGGGATTTTGAGCAAAACCGACGAAGATTTTACGGGCGACGTGATTTACAAACGCGGCATTACCGTGGCGAGCACCGCGCAGGAACATCACGGCCAGGGTGGAAAACGAGTTATTTCGTATATCCTGGAAGGCCTGCCAGAATACAGTGAATTGAAGCATATTTTAGATACTTACCCCGAAACCATGGGCGACGACATGCGTAAAATCAACGAATATACCGACGCGCTAGCGCGGTTTGACGACAAAGGTTTTTACCAGATCGAAGAAAAAATCGAGCGAGAATTAGCGAATTTTCAGCTCGAAGGCAAGGCGCAGCGTACACTTGGCAGCCTGAGCGGTGGGCAAAAACGCTTGATTGAAATTGTAAAAATTATGCATTCCGATGCGCATTTGGCGCTAATCGACGAGCCGACCAATCACATGGATTACGTGGCCAAGCAGCAATTTGTTGATTGGATGAAGGGCGCGCGCGAAGCGATGCTGGTGATTACCCACGACCGCGACGTGCTAGAGCAAGTTGATCGTATTATTGAGCTAAAAGACGGCGAATGTGTCAGCTACAAAGGTAATTACGACGCGTATTTGAAGCAAAATGCCACAAAAACCGCCAGCGGGATGAACGATTTTGAGCAAATCGAAAAGCGTATCACTAACCTCAAGCAAAAAGTAATCGACTACCAACGGCTGAAAGAAAAATCGCGCAATCCAAGCACGATTCAAAAGTTTAAGCGCCTGGAAAACGAATCGCGTGGCGAACTTGCCGAACTACAAACCAAAGAAAAGCCGAGCTTCTGGATTGATAAAAGTTCGGTGGAGCAGCTGGATTACAAGGCGGCTGGCCGATACGATAAGTTTAAGTCGAAGAATATTCGCATGAGCATTAAAAACGAAGAATCGCGCAGCAAACACGTGCTGGTAAAGGCCACCGATGTGGCGCTTGGCTACGGCGACACGGTGCTGTTTGAAGGTGTGAATATTGATTTGCGCGAAGGTGAAGCGCTGGAGCTGCGCGGCCGCAATGGCGCCGGAAAGACAACGTTGATTAGGGCGTTGCTTGGTGTAGATGATTCGATTGTTCGCTACAGCGGCGAACTCATGCTCGACAAACAAGCTCGCATCGGCATTTACGAGCAAGAAATTAACGAAAAATACCTTGAAGACACGCTTGAAGTGGCGATTGAAAAACTGTATTTGGATAAAGATTTACCAATTAGCGACACGAAAGTGCGCCAACTGCTGAGTGATTATTTATTTACCGAAGCCGACCGCGCGATTCCCCTTGCTCGTCTGAGCGGTGGCCAGAAAGCACGTTTTCAGCTAATTGCAATGCTAGCGAATGACCCGCAATTGCTCGTGCTCGACGAGCCAACCAATCACCTCGATTTGCCGAGTCTTGAAGAGATCGAAATGGCGCCGACGAAATATACGGGCGCGCTTGTGTACGTGAGCCATGATGATTATTTGCGGCGCGAGAGTGGCGGGGGGATGGTGCAGGTTGGGGCGGAGTAGGCTCGACTTCCCCCTTCAGGCGCACCCTCATCCATCTTCTCGGGCCCGCTCGCCGCAATCTGATCTAGCTTGCGCTCTTGGCTCGCTACTGACGGAAAGTCAGAGTCTTCGAAGTTGGATGAGGCTGCCGCCGGAAGGAGCGAGATAAAACGGATCATCAAACA
>CAMEGH010000042.1 GCA_945916045.1 uncultured Candidatus Saccharibacteria bacterium | reverse complement strand
AAGGTATTAATTTGCCAGATACCGATTTTGGCGGCGATATTTTGACCGACAAAGATTTGGCCGATATTGAATTTGGCGCTGGCCAAGATATCGATTTTGTGGCGCTCAGTTTTGTGCAAAGTGCCGAAGATATTATCCACCTGCGCCAGCTTTTGGTATCGCACGGTTCGACCGCGCAAATTATTGCCAAAATTGAAACCAAGGCGGCGATTGAGCCAGAAACGTTGAAGGCGATCGTAAAAGCGGCCGACGGCGTTATGGTGGCGCGCGGCGACCTTGCGGTTGAAGCGGGCGCAGAAATTGTGCCAATTGTGCAGCGCCGAATTGTGTCGTTGTGTCGCCGTTACGGCAAACTCAGCATTGTGGCAACGCAAATGATGAGCAGCATGGTTGACCACCCAGAACCTACGCGTGCAGAGGTCAGCGACGTCGCAACTGCTGTTATTATGGGCGCGGATACTGTTATGCTCAGCGACGAAACTGCCAATGGTTCGTACCCAATTCAAACAGTCGAAGCCATGAAGCGCACCATTATGTACACGCAAGAGCACAGCGTGGTTGAACCGGTTGCAGAAGAAATCAAGCCGGGTAGCTGGCGAAATGCCATCGCAAACGCTGCGGTAAATATGGCCGAAGAATTGCAAGTTGATGCAATTGTGGCGGAAACCAAAACTGGCGCAACTGCGGCAAGTGTGGCGGCGTTCCGCCCAAATATGCCAATTATTAGTGTTACGAGCGTGCCGCGTGCGGCGCAGCAATTGGCGCTTAGCTATGCCACAAAAAGCTTTGTGCGCCCAGATGGTGAACGCGCGGGAATTTATTTGGCGAAAGAAATTCACGCCGAAGAGCGCAATTTCTTTGGCGAAAGCGACGCGTCAATCACCGTAGTGGTAATTAGCGGCCGCCAACCTGGCGTGGCTGGCGAAACCGACACGATTCGCGTGCGCACAATCAGCAACGAATAGCAAGAATAGGGTGGGAAGATGACGTTTTCGAAGCAAACGATATACGATGTGCCGCTGGAGCACAAAACCGTGCTGGTGCGCGCCGATTATAACGTGCCGCTTACGAGCGACGGCAAAATCAGCGATGATTTGCGTATTCGTGCCAGTCTTCCCACGCTTAAATATTTGCTTGAACAGGGGTGCAGGGTGGTGATTATGAGCCATCTTGGCCGCCCCGATGGCGAGCGAAATGCTAAATATAGCTTAGCGTCTGTAGCTGAGCGTCTTTCGGAATTGCTGGGCCAAACAGTGCAATTTGCTGATGATTGCGCTGGCGATAAAGTTGCCCAGGCGGTCAAAAAGCTGCATATCGGCCAAGTGCTCTTGCTTGAAAATGTGCGATTTTACCCCGAAGAAGAGCAGAATGATTTGGCATTTGCCAAAAAGATTGCTGCGGCGGTAAAAGCGCGCTATTTTGTGCAAGACGGTTTTGGCGTGGTGCACCGCGCGCACGCCAGCACCGACGCGATCGCGCAGTGCATTCCTGGTATTGCCGGCGCGCTGCTCACGCGCGAAGTTACGACAATTTCTGATGCGATGAAAGCGCCAAAACGCCCGCTCGTGGCAGTGTTAGGTGGCGCCAAAGTCAGTGACAAAATCAAGGTGATCGAGGCATTTGTGCAAAAAGCCGACCGCATCTTGATTGGCGGCGCTATGGCTAATACGTTTTTGCGCTACAAGGGGTATTCGGTTGGCAAAAGCAAAGTCGAAACCGATCAGCATGATACGATCGAAGCAATTTACGCCGCCGCTGCCAAAAAAGTCGGCGCGGAAAAAGTGGATGAATTTATTTTGCTACCAACTGATGTGGCCGTGGCAACTTCGCCCGACGAAGCAGAGCGCGCGGTTGTTTCTGTCGATAAAATTCCTGATAATACGATGGCGCTCGATATCGGCAGCGACACGATTGAGCGTTTTTGCGAAGCGGCGGCAGGCGCAAAAACCGTTATTTGGAACGGCACGCTTGGCTTTTCTGAAAAGCAGCCGTTTGCGCACGGTTCGGCGCGCATGGCGTTGGCGCTGGCGTCAAATGACGATATTTTTTCGATCATTGGCGGCGGCGATACGGCAGATTTTGTGCAAAAATGGGACGCGCAGGAAGGCAAAAGCTTTTCGCACGTTTCTA
Organism: uncultured Candidatus Saccharibacteria bacterium; assembly: GCA_945916045.1. GTDB lineage: Bacteria > Patescibacteriota > Saccharimonadia > Saccharimonadales > Saccharimonadaceae > CAMEGH01. The sequence goes on along the minus strand of CAMEGH010000042.1, from coordinate 3,335 downwards.
CCGGTGGCGGCGCAAGCTTGGATTTGATGGCCGGCAAAAAACTGCCGGGCGTTGAAGCGTTGCTTGCAGTCAAAAAATAAGGTACACTAAGAACAAATAACCATAAGCGGTATCGTATGTCTCAGAAAAAGAAGCTCATTATTGGCAACTGGAAAATGAACCTAAACACGCACGACGCGAGTTTGTATTTGCATAAATTGCAAGAAGCGTTGCAAGCGCGTCGCGATGTTGAAGTCGTGGTGGCGCCAACTACGCTGACGCTCCAGAGTATGAGTTTGCAAATTAACCGCCGCAAATTAAAATTGGCCGCGCAAAATTTTTATTGGCGCGATTTTGGCGCGTATACGGGCGAAGTTTCGGCGACGCAACTACGCGGCATTGTTGAATATGGCTTGATTGGGCATTCAGAACGCCGGCACGTGTTTGGCGAACGCAACAGCGAAATGCGCCACAAAGTGCAGGCGGCATTGCGCAACGATATTCGCCCAGTGTTGTGTGTGGGCGAAACAATTCACGAACGTACTGCGGGCGAAACAAACGCGGTCATTCACGACCAATTGGTGGCGGGCCTTGCCAATGTTACCAGTGATGAAATCGCCAAAGTGGTGGTTGCGTACGAACCGGTTTGGGCAATCGGGACAGGCAATAATGCCACGCCAAAAGATGTCGCGGCGGCAATTCGCGCGGTTCGGTCCAACATTGCGCACATGTACGGCAAAACCGCCAGCGAAGATGTGCAGGTGCTTTATGGCGGCAGCGTCACGTCGAGCAGCGCGGCAGATTATTTGGCGACGCCCGGTGTTGATGGGCTTTTGGTGGGCGGCGCGAGCCTCAAGCTCCACGAATTTATTGATATCGCAGAAAAAGCACATAACGAAAAGTAGTACGAACAGGGTGGCATAATGAGTGAATTTGATTTTGATGAGCTGGATAAAGCGGTAAATTCTGCGATGCAGGGAAGCGATGATACGCCGAGTGAAGGCGGCGAAGCGCGCCCAGCGACAGAAATTGTGCGCCCAAATCGCCAGCGTATGTCGTCGCACGCGGTGCACCCGCGCACCATGACGAGCTCGCGCCCGGCGCAGCGCCAATCGGCAGAAATTGCAAACGAATCATCGGCTGCATCAGTAGCGCCAGAGCGCGAAGTAGGCAATACTTTGGCGACAAACGAAAGTGAACCCGCTCGTTCTACAGTAGCTGCGCGCCCGTTGGCTCGGCGCCGTACGGGACGTTTTATGGATGTCGTGCATCCGTCATCAGATATGACAACCGCCGCAACGGGTGTAGCGCGCCGCAAATCGGTTTCGATTGCGCCGTTTTCCGAACAACTTACTGTTGAGCCGTTTGACGAAGAGCCTGCACCTGTGAGCGAACCGGCATTTGCCAAAAATCCATCGCAAACGCCCGAGCCGATCGAGCTGGAGGCACTGACCGAAGAGGAAGATTTTGCGTTCGAACCTGCACAAACGTCGCCATTTTTGTCTGACGCGCAGGTGCAAAAACGCCCGCTGGGCGGCCACGCGGTATCGCATACATTTGCGCCAGAACCAGCACGAGAAGACGAAGAAGCTGCTGCGCCGCCCGCTGCAGAACCAAACAGCGAACTTGATGACGAAGAATTATTACGCCAAGTGAAATCGATCGAATCGATGCCGGTTTCTGAAGTTGATGAAGCGCCAGACGCCGCAAAAAACAGTGACGATGCGGAGCAATCGCCGTCTGTAGAAATTGACGAAACGCCTGCGCCAAAAACCGAGATCGATGCTGATATTGCCGCGCAAATTGCGTCGGAATTAGAAAAAGCCGAAACGCCAGAAACGCCAGAAGCGCCAAAGCTAGCGGCTGAATCGCCACTAGAATTGCTTGATGAGAGTGAAGACAGCGCGCCAGAAATTGCGCCTGCTCAAAATGACACCGAAGAAGCCGAGGTTGAAGCCCAGGAAACTGAACCAGACGAAGAGTCTGCGCAAGCGCCAGAACCAGCCGAAGAAGAAGCATCCGAAACAGAAGCGCCTGTTGAGCGTGGCCCGTCTTCAATCGCGCGCCAGTACAAAGAAAAGCTGGTCGTCGCGTCGGAAGACGACACTAGCCCGATTTTTGACCCAGAAATTTACCAGCAACCGCTTGAAAAAGAGGTGAAAAAGAAATCTTCGTGGGGAATTATCATCACAATTTTGGTGATTGCGTTGCTGCTTGGTGGCGCGGCCGTGGCGGTTATGCTGTGGAGTGATGTGCTTGTAACGTCGCTTTAGTGCGCCGATTTTCTCTACAAAGCAGTAGCTTTACGGTACAATAAATAGAATGGATGTACTTACTTCTCTTAACGACGCGCAAAAAGATGCTGTGTTAACGACCGACGGCCCTCTGCTGATTTTGGCGGGGGCCGGTAGCGGCAAAACCAAAACGTTGACGCATCGAATCGCGCACATTATTGCTAACAACAAGGTGTGGCCGAGCCAAATTTTGGCCGTGACGTTTACGAACAAGGCGGCGAAGGAAATGCGCGTGCGCTTGTGGAAATTATTGAACGAAACCCCTGCTGCAGGCAGCGATGCTTCGCGTCGCCTTCAGGGGGAGGGGTGCGTTTCGGAATTAACATCCGAAAGGCAAGCGGAGGGGCAAGTCCCTCCTCGCGACTTCATGCCGTGGATGGGGACATTCCACGGGATTTGCGTGCGGCTTTTGCGTCATGATGGCGATAAAATTGGCGTGCCGTCAAACTTTGTGATTTACGACGAAGACGATCGCCGTGGGCTGATCAAGCAAGCTATGAAAACGCTCGATATTAGCGATAAAGACGTCAAGCCAAACGCCGCCAGCGCCATTATTTCTGCCGAAAAAAATAAAATGAACGACCCGGAAACGTTCATCGCAAATTCACGCTTTCCGTACCAACAAGCCGTGGGCGAAATTTATGCTGAATACGAACGCATGCGCAAAAAAGCTCAGGCGCTCGATTTTGACGATTTGTTACTAGAGGTCGTGCGACTACTGCGCGACCAGTCAGAGGTTCGTGCAAAATGGCAACGCCAGTTCAAATATATTCTCATCGACGAGTACCAGGACACCAACGCGGCGCAGTACGCCATTGTAAAATTGCTGACAAATGAGCAGCAAAATATTTGCGTCGTGGGGGACGATTGGCAGTCAATTTATAGTTGGCGCGGCGCTGATTTTAAAAATATTTTAAACTTTGAGCGTGACTTTCCGGGCGCAAAAGTGGTCAAGCTCGAGCAAAATTACCGCAATACCGACGAAATTTTGGCTGCGGCGCAGAACGTCATCAATAAAAACACCGAACGCACCGACAAAACGCTTTGGACGGAGCAAAAAGG
>CAMEGH010000041.1 GCA_945916045.1 uncultured Candidatus Saccharibacteria bacterium | reverse complement strand
CGGCGCAGTAATTTCTACCAGTGAATTAAGCCCGTCTGGCTGCCATAGGCGTTTACGTGGCTTAATAAAGTAGAACGAAATCATTGCACCAAGGTAGGCTTCCATTGGCTGGTCTTTTTTGATTGGGAGTGCGAGCGCACCAAAAAAGATAATTATTGGAGCAGGAATAATAATCAGCCCAATAAAAATTTGAGAAAGAAGCCAAGCCATTCCAATACCGAGCGCAGTAATAATCAGGTAAATAAACTGACGAAAACTAAACGGACCGAGAAGTTTGTCGTCCGCCTCAACATCCTGAGGTACTTTGTACACTGCCATATGTAGCTAGTATAGCGTAAAGCATAAGTTTTTTCGAGATGAATTATAGGAGTTATGAGGAAGACGGCGTGCGATTTGCACCAATATTTCCGAGTTTTTGCATGTCGCTGTTTTCGAGCTTTTTACTCACCTTGCTGTTGCCGACCGCCTCGCGGGCTGCATCTTCAATATGTGCTTTGGCCGTGTCAGAGAGGTGGCCGCTTTCGTAGGCGGTGTAGAGAATTTGTCGGTCTTCGTTTGACATGCCGCCAATTCGAGCTGCCGAGAAAGTGCCTTCGAGAATGTTTGGTTCGACCACGTTTTTGTGGAAGTCTTCTTCGTTTTTCACCTGACCTGTTTTAATCATGTGCTGCGCCGTAGGGTGCTGCAAATAGGTTGATGTCTTTGCGAGTCGGTTTACGGTGTCGCTCCGTTGTGCGCCGTTCATTGTGACACCAGAAAGCTCGATGACTTTCTTGGTAGTTTGAGCGTTATCCGCATCGGCCACTGCTTGAACTTGTACGCTGGTTTCTGCGTCGAGCGAATCGTCGTTGCTGGCGGCTTTTTCATTAATGCGGCGGGCCGCTTCTTCGCCAGGCATTACCAAATTGTGTGCCTTAATTTCATCCGAAAGCATTTTATGTTGACTAGAAAGTGCGTAGGCTTTGGCGCGGTCTTTGCCGCCTTCGTCGCCAATAAAGGCCATTTGGTCTTGGAGTTTTTCGCCCTTGGTTTTTGCGTCGTACCAGTCTTGGTCGCCCTCTTCTTTTCCAAAGTTTTTAACGCCAGCTTTTGTTCGTTCAATAAAGCCAACTTTGTCGCCGCCGCTTCCTTCAACACTATTTATGTAATCCGAAATATAGCGCGCCTGTTCTTGCTGGGCGGTTGCTTTTCGCCGTTTGCGTTGTGAACCATGCTTTTCGATTGCACGAATTGTGCGCCCGCCAAGCGCCGCTTTGCCTTCGAGTGCGCGCCGTTTGTTGAAATTATTAAGCGTTCCTTGCGCCCCTTTGGCGCCACCACGGGCCTTGTTGAACAATTTATTATTGCGGATACTGTTGCCGATATTCCCCAGCATTTGCCCGCTCGATTTTAGAATCAGTGGCGTAACGGCCAGCGGAATTGCCTGAATTGCGAGCGAGAACAGCGCCAAGGTTTGGGCGTTTTGCGCGCTGGCAACTTGCATGACAATATTTGCGGTCAATGTTGACATGCCAAAAATGATCGAAATAATTGGGAATAGTAGTAGTAAGCTAAAGAAGAGCGATTTCCATTTGTCGAACCATTTTTTGGTATTTGGCAGGAAGTAGAGCGCAAACGCAATCGGCGAAATTACCGTAAGAAGTAGTATAAGTCCGTAGCGAACGATAAGTACAAGCACCACGGTAATGGCGGCCAAAATAACTGCAGTCATTACCGGAATAAAGGTAAAGACGAGTGTGACAGCTCCCACTACTCCGCCAGCTGCCACTCCTGCAAGAAGTATGCCATTGACGGTCGCTTCCCAGCCGTTGTCTCCATCAGGGGCGGCGTCCATATTCGCAGAAAGTTGCCGTAGCTGGTTTGTGTCAGAGAAGATTTCGTTATTAATAATTACCATCACGCGCTGCAGCTCGGCGCCAAGAATATTAGAAATATCAATCGCCACTAGGCAGATATAGAACGAGGCATTTACCAAAATCGCCCCTACAATGAGCCGCGGCAAAAGCCGTTTAATGCCGTAATTGTCGAGCCCGTAGCCAGTTAGCTGCGAGAAGATAATTATCATCAAAAGTATAATAAAGATGATATTGGCGATTCTGGTAAAGATTGTCCAAGCGCCGCGCGCGCCTTGCCCGCTTGCGCTATTGGTATCGAGCGGCGAAACCGTTAGAAGTTTGATCATAAACTGGAACATACGGTCGGCGGCGGACGCCATAAAGCGCATAACTGGGCAAAGAATGTAGCCGGCTGGCGCCAGGCCGCAGTTGAGGTTGTCTTCTGCTACCAACCTTCCCGCGAGCGAATTGGCTAAAATATCGTCAGCTTTAAGCGACACTCCGGTGTGTTGTCTGAGGCAGTTGACCGCATTATTGACATCTTCACGCTCCATGCCGGTTGCCACTACGCAGATGCGCCAAATTTGTGTAAATGACCCATAAGCCCGCTCCATGGTTGGCTCACAATCTTCACCTCCGCCTCTGTTGTTTTGGCAGTTTTCAACGAAATCATCTCTTGTAGATTCGTAATGTTTTTCCATCTCGTGATAGAACCAGTTTTCTTGCCATGAAAGTGAGGTGTGGCCGATAATTTGCGGATTGATTTCTATATCATCCGCATCAGTAATAACACCGTTCACATAAAGTCTTTGTTTTCCGTCTGGTGATATGAATATAATTTGTCCGTTTTGAAAACCGCGTGCTTTAAATTCCGAGCCAACAAACGCATGGAATTCAACCGTACATTTATTTGTAAACCCTTCTCCGTAGACATCTGTGTGTCTGTCGCAAGATATTTGAATATTGTTTTCAGTTCCAAGATTTGCTGTCGCGTTTGGTCGGACGCCAGGTTCTGCAAAATCAAACGAACTAGGTCGTATTTTACTGAGTGTGTCGCTAATTTCTGGATTTATCCCAGAATTGTCACGTATACAGGCAGTAAAAACATCGCTTTTTGATTCATCGATACTGTAGTCGCATTCCAGTTCAACACTAAGATCATCGCGAAAATCGTTTACATACAGGTTTCCCTTATCCCAGTACGCTGCCTCTTCTGCAGCAAAACTGTTAGATACGAATAAGAACTGCAGAAAACCGCTCAGTAAAATACCAGCAATAAAGAGATGTCGCAGTGGGATTTTCAAGCTTCTCATTGCATCTCCCTTACTTGCTGCTTGATTGCACTGTTCATGTGCTGTGAATATTGACTATCTTGCGCAGCCTGGTTGTGGGCGCTTTGGAATTGGGAAATTTGCTGTTCGCTGTAGCCGCCGTAAGTTTGCATACTTTGAATTGTTTGGCCACTTTGGCGCGCTGCTTTGGCGACATTTTGGTGGTCGCCGCGCGCTGCCGCCGCTTTGTGTAGCGTACGAACACTAACGCTGCCCTTTTCACCATTCCTGATCGCCTCGATCGCATCTGGGTGATCGTAGTGCATGGCGCCGTCGCCAATACGATTGCTTTGTAGCGCTTTGGCAAGTTCGTCGCGTTCGCTGGCGGTCAATTTGTCGATTTGCTCAACAATTTTGTCAATCGACGCAATATCTTGTGTCCCGACTGTTTCGCGAATATGCGCTACACGTTCGCCACTGCCGACATCCTTATCGTCAAAGATTTTACTCAGACGCACAAGGTTTGCATCGTCGGCGTTGGCTGCGTTGTTGATATCGGCGTCTTTGTCTACTAGAAGCTGCGCAGCGCGGAATTCTTCTTGTTCGAGCTTGGCAGCTTCGCCCGCAAGTGCCGCTTGAATTCGATCACGCCGTGCATCGTTAAGTCCACCGCCAGCGACGCCCGCAATAAATCGCCCTGCGCCCGAGTCAGCCACGCCACGCAATTGCGCACGTTTGATTTCTTCCTGGCGATACGCGCGTTTGGCATTTTTGCGCATTTTGCGGCGCCGACGCATGCCAAGTACTCCGCCGCCATTTTGCGCAGCGCGTGCGTCTCGGTGTGCACCCATTTCTTCGGTCATAGTGTTAGCCTGGCCGATAGTTGCTTTTTGCGCGCCCGACATTTTGCCGCGAATCATACCGCCCGCCGAATTCAACGCCGAACCGCCTAGTTTTAGCACAATTGGTGTCACAAAAAGCGGAATGACTTGTAGTGCAAGCCCAAATATCGCCAAAATTGCACCTTGCATACTACCTTGCTGTACTGCTGACGCCATCACAATTGACGAAGCAAAATGCGCGCCGCCAAACACCAGCGCAATTGCCGGATACAGCATCAGCATTTGCAGTAAGAGCGATTTCCAGCGCTTAAACCACTGCTCGGTTCCCGGCAAAAGCCGTGTCGCGATTGCCAGCGGTGAAATCACAATAAGCACAATAACCACCGCCTGGCGCAAAAGCAGCAAAACCAGCGCAATCACCATTGAAAATACCGTCGTAATAAGCATTGGAACAAGTGCGGCGAGCGACACTAATACCGCTGCCGTACCAACCGCAGCCGCGCCGGCAAATGCTACGCTTGCAACAATCGCCTCCCAGTTGGCAAATCCATCAACATCAACCCGCGGAGTTGAGAAACTGTGAATTGTCGTTAGGATCGAGTGGCCTAAAATATTCGAAATATCAACCGCAATTGAACACAAAATAAACGACATATTAATAAGTAGCGCGGTAACGGCAATGTGAGGAACTTTTTTGCGCACCGTATAGCCAGACAATGTGCCGCCGGTTACCTGAATAATAACAATACCAAGCAGTAATATTGTAAAGAGAATATTGCCAAAATCGCGCAAATACGTCCAGGCTTGGAAGGCGGCTTGGTCGGTGGTGCCGCGTAGTGGTGGAATTTGCATCCAGCCTTCCAGGAAGCCAAACAAAGTGTCGGCGATTTTTGCCATAATTTCCATCACCGGGCACAGCGCCCAGCCCATTTTGCCAAGTGAACATTTAGTCGGCTTTTCTGCGTCAAGTACGTCGCTTTCGCCAGGGATAAGCGGGTTGATTGACGGCGGCCATTGGGTGCCCATGATAATTCGTTCGGCAAATTGACGCGCTTCTTCGTTGGTGCTAAAAAAGCTTGGTTCGCCGAGCGATTCAAGGTCGGTATCAATCAATTCCCCGGCAGCTGTGCCGTAGCCAAAACACGAAATAAACGCGTCGCTATTTACGCGAATGGAATGCATCCATGTTTCGAGTTCGAGTTCGCTTAATTTAAACCACTCAAAATCGAGATTGCCTTTGTCGTCATAGTTTCTGATGTTTTCAAAATCATACATCGCCCCGCCGCTCGGATAACCGATGGCGCGCAAATAGCATTTGTGGAAATCTTTGCTGAGTACAGTTTGACAGCGGTTGATTTGGGCGGCGCCAATTCGGTTACATTGGTCGAGCGTTACTTCGCGGGCGGATTTTTCGATCGCCAAATATTCGCGCATATTATCAGCGCGGCGTACCCATTCGCTAAATTTCATACCAGGTTGACCGAGGATTTTTCCAGCGAGAGATGAATGATCAAGGGAGTGTATGTTGTAACGGTCGAGTGTAATGTTGAAGTTGTCGGCGAACGAAAATTCACA